>JACDEG010000424.1 GCA_013816505.1 Pyrinomonadaceae bacterium
CGGTATAGATGCGCCCCTTGTCGCTCGTCCCGATTAACACGCCGCCGCCCTGCGGAGCCGGAGCGACGGCGAACGCGGTGATCGTCGGCGAACTCCACAGCACGTCGGTGCTGCCGTCCGGCAGGATGCGAAAGACAGCGCTGCGAGCGTTCTGCAGATCGTTGCGACTGCGCGTCGGCGCCTGCTGCTGCCCGCCGCCGAGCGCCGCGTTCTGTCCTGTGCCATCATCGACCGTCGCCATCGTCACCGTGACCGTTCCGCCGCCGCCGCCTCCTCCCCCAGAAGAAGACGAAGCCGCGGGTGTCACCGAGATGCGGGAACCCGAAGCCGCGTCACTCAGCGCCAGCGCATAGATCGCCCCGTCCGCCGCGAGCGCGAGCGCGTGCATCTCGCGGAGCGGAGAGTCGAATAGCGCGAACGCCTTGCCTTCGGGTGAGACACGCAGCACTAACCCGCCCGGATCAGTGCCGGCGATGAGGTTGCCCTGCGCGTCGGCGGCCAGCGAGATGACGTGCGTTTCGTTGATGTCGATCAGCAGCGCCGTTTCGGGTGTCGCCCCTGCCGCACGCACGCGGTAGAGTTTGCCGTTGTCGCCGGTGCCGATGGCGAGCGCGCCATCCTTCATCACCGCCAGAGTCCAAATGTACTTATCCGGCGGGTCGAAGTAGGTCTCAGCGCGGCCATCCATCCCGATGCGATAGACCTTTCCGTCGGGCGAGGTGCCCGCGTACAGCGCCCCGTCAGCGCCGACGACCAACGCCGTCACGTCCAATTCGGCGGCGTCGTAAACAAGCGTCCCCCGTCCGTCCGCGCCGACGCGAAAGATGCGACCATCGTGGCCGGTGCCGAGGTAGACGATGCCCGTCGCATCGACGGCGCTCGACCAGATATAAGCCTGCTCCGTGTCGAACAATTGCGTGAAGCGCGGCGCGAGCATTAGCGCCCCGGTGTCCTTTACCGAAACGCCGCGCGCTTCGCCGGTCAGCAGTTCGGTGCGCGAATTTGTCTCCCACACCACGGGGCCGCCGGCACGCGCCGACGCGACGAAGATTAAAGATAAAAAGAGAAAGCCGAAGAATTTTTGCAGGGTGCGATTCGAGTTTGTGCGGTTGGTCATTAAGTGATTTTGTCGGGCCACGTCAGACGAAGTTACGAGGACGAAGTTAATGATTCGCGGGCGCCGATCTCTTGATGAGGTGACGACCGGGTTAGATGATAACGCGAAAGGGTGTTTGGCAGGAATCGGACATCAGGCAGCAAGCAACCATTCGACTCGACCACGAGGTTAATTCCCGATGTACTTCGCGTACAGAGCGCGCGCCGTATTGAGGTCGTCCGTGCCATTAATAACCGCGCGCGCGTCCTGAAAGACGGTCATCTCGTACTCGCCCGCACGCAGACGCAGCAGGTATGGATTGACTTTGACTTCGCCGGACGCGCTCAGCCGTTCGGCCAGAGCAGGAAGATCAATGCGCGTCACATGGCGCGGCGAAACCTGCACCGCGTGTCGCCCGCACATCACCGTCAACAAATCGCCGGCCTCGGCGGCGAGCGCTTCGTAGCGTTCGTGCGCGCAAACCGGGCAGTCCGCCGCTGGTCGGCCCGGCCCGATGCGGCGCCACTCGTTGCGCCACACATCGAACTGCATCAGCGCGCCGTGCAGATCGTCGACGCGCCCGGTCAACAATTTCAGAGTCTCTGTGACCTGCACCGCGGCGACGATGGCGATGATCGGCATGATGACGCCGGCGGTGTCACACGTCGGGGCGCTCCCCGCCGGCGGCATCTCCGGAAAGACGCAGCGCAGGCAGGGCGTGACGCGCGGCCTGATTGTCATCGTCACACCGTACGAACCGACGGCGGCGCCATAGACCCAATCGCGGCGCTGCTTCACGCACGCCTCATTGATGAGGTAGCGCGTCGTGAAATTGTCCGTCCCGTCGAGCACCGCGTCGCACCCTTCGACAAGGCGTTCGGCGTTCACGTGACTGAAGTCAGCGACCGACGCTTCGACATTCACATCGGAGTTGATCTCCGCAATGCGCCGCGCCGCTGCGATTGCTTTCGGCAACCGTTCGCGCGCGTCGCGTTCGGTGAACATCGTCTGCCGTTGCAGGTTCGACTCTTCGACGAAATCACGATCCACGAGTCGCAGACGCCCGACGCCCGCGCGCGCCAACATCTCCGCATGAGCCGAGCCGAGCGCTCCACAACCGACCAGCAGCACGCGCGACTCCCGCAAACGAAGCTGTCCCGCTTCGCCTATCTCTTTGAATAAAATCTGTCTGCTGTAGCGATCCATAAATTAGAGGTTAGATGTTGGATGTTGGTCAGGGCGCTTTTGTCAGCAGTGACTTTTCGACATCTAACATTCGCTTTTGTGCGGCGGCGTGCATAACTTCGAGCGGCGCGTCGTGACTGGTCCACAATTTGAACTGCGCCGCTGCCTGCGCGACGAGCATCGGCAGGCCGCCGAAAATCCGGCAGCCGGCATCGTGCGCCTCATGCATGAAGCGCGTCACCGTGGGGTTATAAACCAGATCGTAAGCGACGTGCGCGCCGCGCAGTTGAGCGGTTACGGCGGGCGTTTCGTCTTCGCTCCGCCCGCGCGTGCCGAGGGGTGTCGTGTTGATGACAACATCGAAGCCGTCGAAGCTCGCACCCTCAAGCGACTCACACTCGGCACCGAAGTTTCTCGCTGTCGCGGAGGCACGCTCGACGTTTCGCGCGAAGACTGTGGCGCGAGCATTCGCTTCTCTCAATCTCCAGAGCACGGCGCGTGATGCACCGCCCGCGCCGATGACGGCGACCTGCGAGCCGCGCAGTTCGATCACACCTTCGAGCGGCGCGAGCGACGCGGCGGCGTCGGTGTTGGAGCCGTGAAGCACGCCATCTGTCACGACGATGGCGTTGACCGCACCGATCTCTTCGGCGACCGGATCAATCCGGTCGAGGTGCGCGATGATGGCGGTCTTGTGCGGTGCGGTGACACCCAGGCCACGCAGGTTCCAAGCCATCTCGCGTGAAGCCGGATGCACCATGCGCCGGATGAACTCGCCGGCGTCGCGCACCTCGAATGGAACGTAGACGGAATTCATGCGGCGCGCCGCGAACGCCGCGTTGTGCATGTGCGGCGAAACCGAATGCGCGACGGGCGCGCCGATCAGGCCGGTGATCGTGGTCTCCGCAGTGATCGAATCGATGCGGTAGAGACTGCGCAACTCGACGGCGCTCACTTGGCCGGGGGCGGTCGCTTGCTGTTCATCGAGCGAGCCGAATGTCAGGAAAGCGCCGCGCGACGGGCCGAGGACGCGCGTCACGATTCCGGCCTCGCCCATCGCAATCGCGATCATCTCGCGCCCGTCTCGCCGCGCGCGTTCGAGCAGACGGAACACTGCGATGCAGTCCGTCACGTCTTCGGCCCGCACCGCGATTTTGAGCACCCGCGCGGGCGTCGCGGCCATCCGTGCGTAAATCTCTTCGAGGTCTATTGAGGTTCGCGTGAAGTCGTGATGTGAGCAGATGATGCGGCCCCATCCGCTGGGCCACAGGTCATCGACGGGTCGCCCCTCACGCTCTCGTTGTTGAAGATGAAGCACAAGGTCAAGCTCAAGATCGTAGAGGTCGGCGTATCGGCACTCGCTCCCGCGCGGCCACGCTGCATCGACCCGGAAATCAATCCGCTCGTCCCATTCGATTGATCGCCTTCCACCCTGTTCTTCCGGGCGGAAGGTCAGGATGAACGGGCGCACATGCGCGACCAACTCAGATGCAACGACCGGCCCCGCTGCGTCAAGTTCCGCCGCATCAAGGCAGTCGAGTCGCAGTTCGATGACGTCGGCGACTTGCGCGGCGCGTTTGATGGCCGGCGCTAAATCAATCGCCCGGCGCACGCACACCGGGACGCAGACACGGGCGTTGTCGGTGGTACTCATAATGGGATGATGACGACGCGACGGGGTAGCATAAAGAGATGTGTGCCGGCTTCAAACCGTTTGAGTGCCGTCACTCGACCGACGTGCGGCGGGGCTTCGCGGAAGCCGTGGCGTCGAGATGTCGGGTCGTGCCTTCGGTGACGCTGGCCGGCGGCGTCGCAAGCTCAGAAGTGCCCGCTGCCGAAAGCCCGCTGAAGCGCGGCGCGGTCGGCATCTGTGCCATCGATGGCGGCGGCGCAAAAGGGGCGAAAGTTTTTTGCTCACGCCTGGCGCGGATGATTGTCGAAGCGCCTTTGCCGAGCATGGAGAAGGCCGGGATCAGCATCCAAATCCAAATCATAAAACCTCTCCGGAAGAACAGCGCGCCGAGAACAACAATTAGAAAGAAAGCCGCCCCCGCGAAAATGTTCTCGACACCCTTCTCAAAGGTCGGCGTACCTCTGTGCCGTCCCCTGCCGCTCTGAGCATCCGGCCACGCCACGGCTTCGGGCAGACGCCCGGTCATCGCCTGCGGCACCAGGCTGATGTTCGCGCCGCACGCCCGGCAGTAGCTCGCGCCATCGACGTTCTGCACCGCACAATTAGGACAGTACATACTCACACTCCTTGAACGCTTCTCCCGAACTCGGAACAAGCATTGGTGTCTGACTTACTGTTGCTAAAGTTTACTATCTCTTCATCCAAACATCATCACCGCTGTTACTCTTCGACCCGCTGCTTATACGCCGCTGCGTCCTTCGCGGTTCGCTGCCGCACGGCTTCGTAGAGCACGGCTCCGGCGGCGACCGAGACGTTAAGCGATTCGATGTGACCGCGTAGGGGAATGCGCACCAGCGCGTCGCATCGCTCGCGCACCAGGCGTCGCAGTCCTTCACCTTCGCCACCCAACAGGAGCGCGCTCGGTGTCGTCCAATCCCACGCGGTGTAGTCCTGTCCGGCGTCCGCCGTCGTGCCGATGGTCCAGATGCCGCGCTTCTTCAACTCTTCGATCAGCTGCGCGAGGTTGGTCGCGCGCGCGATTGGGACGTACTCCAACGCGCCCGCCGCCGCTTTTGCGACCGTGTCGGTCAACCCGGCGGCGCGACGTTCCGGGATGAACACGGCATGCACCCCGGCGCATTCCGCCGTCCTGATAATCGCGCCGAGGTTGCGCGGGTCTTCGACGCCGTCGAGCACCACGGCGAGTGGTGGTTCGTCAGTCCCGACGCGCGCCGCGAGTTCATCGAGCAGCTCTTCGACGGGCCGGTAGCGTGCGGCGGCGATGCTGGCGACGATGCCCTGATGATTGGCGCCGTCTGCGAGTCGCAGCAACTCCGAGCGCGGCGCGCGTCGGACGGGTACGCTTGCCTGCCGCGCGAGTTCGAGTATTTCTCGCAGACGGTGTTCGTGTGCGCCCTCGGCAATCGTGATCCGCTCCAACGGACGACTCCCGGCGCGCAGCGCTTCGAGCACCGGCAGCACACCGTATAGTTGCGCGACTTGTTCGACACGCTCGACATGTTCCGCGCGTTCAATACGTTCGCCACGCTCGACACGTTCGCCACGCTCGACACGTTCAGCGACGCCTGCCAGCGACGGACGGTTGACATCCCGCCCGCGAGCCGGC
>JACDEG010000425.1 GCA_013816505.1 Pyrinomonadaceae bacterium
GATCTACATCCTGATCTTCGAGCCGCTACTCTACAAAGAGCGATTCCGCCCCCGCAATTTGGCGGTGATCGTCGCCTGCGCCGCCGGGATGTCGCTCTTCTTCGTCGGTCAGTTGCGGGCCGATGATGTGCGCGGCAACGTCGCGGCGCTCGTCTCCGGGTTGTGCTTCGCCTTTTTCACGCTGCTGCTGCGCCATCCGCATGCGCGTCAGGTCAACCGCGCGTCGTCGGTCATCTATGGCAACCTGCTGCTGGCAGCGGCGACGGCGCTACTGTTGGTCTTCGCGCCGGAGTTGACACGCAGCGCGGGCGGCATCTCGCTGCCAGACTTCGGAATCATCGCTTACCTCGGCATCTTCCAGATCGGTCTCTCCTACACGCTGTTCACGCTCGGCATCGCGCGCGGCGTGCGCTCGCTCGACGCCGGCATCATCGGCTATGTCGAGCCGGTGCTCAACCCGGTCTGGGTCTTCATCTTCGTCGGGGAGCGTCCGTCCCGTTGGGCGCTCCTCGGCGGCGCGATCATCATCACCGCGGTCGCGCTGCACACCGTCCTCAGTCACAAATTCCGGGCGCAGAGTCCACAGCTTCAGGTCGATGTCTGATTTGGCTAGTGGCTCATTTGGGTGGTGTCTCAAACGGGAGGGCAGGCGGTATTGACTCGGCTCGCATCTCGGCATTGAGCCACGACGCATGATGACGGCGCAAGTCCGACCCGAACCGGCTCGGTGTCCCGGAGCGCCGCACGGTGTTAGAATGCACACTGGCGAACCCACAACCAGGGCGCCTGAACGCATGACGCACCGCGGGAAAATGCAGTCAGCATCTTCCATTTCGCCACGTTCGTCATTCATCATTTCACTGAGAGGAGGCAGTCCGCGCGTGCCCGCGCCGGTTTTTGATGAGTGCGGTTTAACTTTCGCGCCGACAATATTATGGCTAACGATCTGCGTAACTGGCTCGAAGAGCTAAGTGACAAAATACCCGGGTACAGCGGCTACGCCGGGCGCGAGCGTCGCCGCGACCAAGATAAATTGCATCGCGAACACATCGCCAATCGACTGCGCGCGATGAAGGCGCCGCTCACTGATGTCGTGCGCGACCTTAGTTCGGGCGGTCGGTTGACGGAGGTTGGCCCGGTCGACCGTCTCTTAAAAAAGCTTGACCAGATTGAAAACCGCGTGCGGTTCGCGGCGTATGGCTATGCGGGCTTCTTCGATGTAGTGAAGATCGAAGACACGCATCTCGAATCGATTCACCAGTTCGACCTCACGCTGGCGGAGCAGGCTGGCGAACTCGAAACGCTGGCGCGCGGCCTGAAGGCGCGGGCGGCGAGCGTCGATGAACTCAAGAGTGCCGCCGCTGAACTTGAAAGCGCCGTCGACCGCTTCAACCAGCAGTTCGACGAACGCCACCGCGCGATTAACGACTACGACCAGGACCCATCTCGTGGAGTGTTCAGTTCCTGACGCATTCCTTGCTCTGATGTGAAGATATTTGACCGCACCGCCCGCGAAACTTGACGGCGGCGAATAAAGGAGGTGACCCGCATGGCACTTGAGATTTTGCAATTCTATGACGCGACCGGCGCGCAGATCGTGCATCGCATTCCGGAAGGCGGCTCGACCGACATCAAGATGGGCGCGCAGTTGATCGTGCAGGAGAACCAGACGGCGGTCTTCTTCCGCGACGGCAAGGCGCTCGATACCTTCGGCCCAGGAAGGCACACGCTGACGACGATGAATGTGCCGCTTCTGACGCGCCTGTTGTCGATTCCGTTTGGCGGCACGTCGCCGTTTCAGGCGAGCGTCGTGTTTGTCGCGCGCCACACGTTTCAGGATTTGAAGTGGGGCACGAAAGAGCCGATCCCGTTCCGCGACTCGGAGTTGTACATGGTGCGACTGCGCGCTTTTGGCAAATACTCGATTCGCGTCGCCGACCCGCAACTCTTCGTCGGCTCAATCGTCGGCACGCGCGGAATCGTCTCGACGCTCGGCGTCGGCGACTTTCTGCGCGACATCATCGTGTCGCGCTTAAACGACCTGCTCGGCGAAAACCTCAAGACGGTCTTTGATCTTCCGGCCATCTACGACGAACTCGCGGCGGGCGTCAAAGCGCGCGTCGCCGAAGACTTCAGCAAGCAGGGACTCGAACTTGTCGACATGCTGATTTCGGCAATCACGCCGCCCGAAGAGGTGCAGCAGAAAATCGACGAGCGGTCGAGCATGAGCGCGCTCGGCGACATGGACAAGTACATGCGCTACAAAGCGGCGGAGGCGCTGCCCGACGCGGCGAAGCAGCCGGGTGGCGCAGCCGGTCAAGGGATGGGACTCGGACTCGGGTTCGGCTACGGACAGATGATGGCGAACTCGATCAGCGGTCAGGGTCAACAGGGCGGGCAACAACCAACCACCGGCGGCGCTCCTCCGGTGTCGCCGGCAACCGAGAGCAAAGCCGAGATCAACGTTACATCAGAGCCGGACGGCGCGGAAATTTATGTCGATGATTTTTATGAAAGCAGCACGCCGTCGAAACTCTCGCTGCCACCCGGCGAGCACGCGCTGAAGGTCACGCGACCGGGCTACAAAACCTGGGAGCGCCGAATCCGCATCGAGGCGGGAGCATCGAAGAGTTTCAACGCTATTCTTGAGCAGAACGATCAATCGTAAGCGTCGTCCGCGATTGGACGAAGCTTTCTTTGCATAGGTGCTGATGACTCTCTTCTGTGAACATTGCCGGGGCGCGTGCGACGAGGGCGCACACAAGTGCGTCAACTGCGGCGCGCCGATCAGCGTCGAAGCCGCGACGGTTGATTACCGCGTGTGTCCGCACTGCCAGCGGAAACTTCTCGCGCTTGGCAGCCCCGCGTGCAGCTATTGTGGCCGTGCCTTACCCCAAAATTACATCAGGACGCGCGAGGCTACACTGCGCCGCATCCACGACCATCAACAAGAGCGCGTCGAGGGGGACACGGCGGAAGAGTGGGCGGAGAATGAAGCTAACACCGTGCGTCGCCTGCTCGGCAATCTGTTCGGTTCGGAGGGCACGCCTCGAAAAAAATAAAGCTCACTACATCACAGAGCATGCAGTGAGCTAAGAGTGTCGGTCTGACTATCGCCCGTGTTCACCTGGCTTGATGAGAGCGAAGCGATCAGCAAGCCAGGTGAACACGTTGTTTGCGCTATTACACCAAGCGCTCTTGTATGCCAATCTCACCTGAAAATGCTAGCTCACAGGCGTTTCTGAGTAAGAAACTATCTGCCACTTACCTCCACGGTTTACCCACACTTCGGTGGCATAGACTGGTCTAAACGGTTTTCCGTCAAACGATCCTTTGAGGTCACATTTGTATCGAAGAATAGCGACATCCTTCGTCGCCATCGTCACCTTCGGCTCATCTATTGAGTAAGATTCGATGGTCAACTTATCAATGGTGGCGATGTCTTGTTGAAGATTTGAGGGGCCTGTCAGAGAATTGGCGACATAATCCTCGGCAGTAAGAGCTTTGATCGCCGCGGCGTTTCTACTCTTGTAGGCCTCCCAAGTTTCTCTAGATTTGCCTATCAGCGCTTGTTCAAGGTTATTTCCGCCTGTATTTTTAGACTGTGGCTTTGAGGTAGTGGCTGTCTGTGAGATGCAGAGGGTAGTCACAGCTAAGAGAGTGACAATCACAAGAGGGAGATTCTTTCTCATGGTAGTGGTCCTTTCGTCTGTGGGGGTTCAGTCTACAAAGATTGGTTTGATTTCACGCGGGCACTTTATTTTTATGAAGCTAAGTTGTCAATCCCTTCTGTTTATTTTCCGATCTCAACGTAGTAACTATCTAACAACGTGATGAAGTGACGAACGAAAAACTCCCGACGTTACTTCCCGCTAGTTTCATTCCCAGTTAATTTTTAAACATTGCTTTCAGCATCTCGACGGCGCGTTGCAGTGCGCGGTCGTACCCGCTGCTGAGGTCTTGGAGGGTGGGCGTCACCGCCTCGTTTGGCGTGATGCCCGACCCTTCCAGACGCACGCCGCGCGCGGTGCGGTAATCAGCTTCGCTGACTTCGAGCACGCCGCCGTCGGGCAGCGTGTGGCGGCGTCGAACGCCGAGCACGCAGCCACAGGTGGTCTCGCCGATGATTGAGGCGCGGGCTTGCTCTTTCATCGCGGCGGCGAAGACTTCAGCCGCACTCGCGGTGCGCGGGCCGGTCAGGATGATCAGGGGGCCGCGAAACGGCGTGATCGCGTCAGCCGCTGAGAGCATCGCGGCGCGCGTGCGTGCGTCGAGGTGTGTGCGCCCGTCGCGATTGATGAACCTGCCCAAATCGCGCCCGGCGGGAAGGAAGAAAGAAGCGACATCGACCATCGCATCGGCCTCGCCGCCACCGTTATCGCGCAAGTCCAGAACAATGCCGCGCACGTTTTGCAGTCTGCCCCGCAGCACGCGAGCGAACCCGGCAGCGACCTCCGGCGTAAAGGCCGTCAATTCGACAACGCCGAACCCGTCCACGTGGCGCACGCCGAGCGACGGCGCGCGTTCGCGCAGCACGCGCCGGAGTCGGACGGTGCGGCGGCGCGCATCGCGGTCTTCAAACGTGACCGCAGCGAACGAGTCGCGCGGGCCATCGAACAAGCGCGCAACTGCCGCGACACGCGCCGATGGCGACGCCGCCAGGGCGACTGATTGGTCCAACTGTCGACCCACCTGCCGCCTCTCCTGATGCATCGCCAGTCGTCGCGCGAGGACGGTCGACGCGGCCTCGCCGTCGATAGAGACGACTGCGTCAGCCGCGCGCACGCCGGCGCGCTCGGCCTCCGATCCGCGCTCGACCGCCGCGACAATCAACCCCCCGTCGATTTCGCGGACGCGCACACCGACGCTCAAGGAGCGTGGACGGTGCCAGTCCGTGCGCTCGTCGGGCGCATAGACACGCGTGTGCGGGTCGCGGAGTTGGCCGATCATCCGGCGCAGCACCTCGTACAGCTCGGCCTGCGTGCGCGGCCCGGCGGCGAGCGAGCGCGACGCCGGGCCCAGCGCCTCCCAATCCGCGCCGTTGAAATCCCGGTCATAGTAACGCTCGTTGATCGTCCGCCACACATCGTCGAAGACGGCGAGACGAGCGTTGCTTAACTCTCGCGAAGACGACGGCGCTTGGGTGACGCGGGCGCGCGTGTTCTGCGCGCGCGCTATCGGTGTGACAGGCGACAGCAGTAGTGCTGCGGTGGTGAAGAGCGCGGTCACGAGTTGGCGAAAAGTTGATGGTCGATGCATCGCGTGGAACAACTCAAAAGTGACAGGTGACAGGTGACAGGTGACAAGAAAGAGTTAAGGCACGTGAGTTTTTCCGAGCGGAGCCAAAGTTCTTTGGTAAAGATGCTGGCTTACAGGATGAGTCTGGTGCGGCACAGAATTCAAACTGTCCTGTCACCTGTCACGATTTACCTATCACGGCTGAATACTTAACTCAGTTCGACTTCGGCGGGCGGCGGAAGTTGTAGCGCAGTAGCACGCGCACGGGGACGGGCGCGCCGGCGCGCGT
>JACDEG010000426.1 GCA_013816505.1 Pyrinomonadaceae bacterium
GTCGCCATTGCCATGGATAAACTGTACTGGAATGTTGAGGTCCAGCAAACGCGTGAGTGTTTCAAATGGCATCGGGCCCGGAAACACATCGCCCCCGACCACCACATGGTCTACCTCTGCTTGACGAATATCTTGGAGGACAGCCTCAAGTGCGGGGAGGTTTCCATGAATATCATAGAGTGCAGCGACCCGCATCACAGACCCTCCACTCGATCGCGGGAAATGACTAGCCGCGGAACATGCTGTTGCAGCCGACTACAAAGAAACGTGAATTTGCGCATTCATCACGACTCGGCAGATCACAGCGCTTGAGCCGATCAAAAACATGACGCACAACCACATCACACTAGACCTCCGATGCGGAGCACAGTGAGCGAGTGGGGAGCGAACGTGTGCACTAAATCATTCGCCTTCACCGTCAGTCGCTATTCGACGGGGGAAACTTTCATCGGCTCCTCCAAAGTGTTCTCGGCTTTGAGGTCGGGCGCTGTGATGACAACCGCCGTGATTGATTTATTGAACCTCTTAGCTCCGGCAAGATCAATCGTAATTGCTCTCGATGATGGAGCGTTGTTGACAACCTTTAAGACGACTCACCCGCTTTGTCGCCTAGCATGGCGCTGGCGTACAGATAGTACTGCCCGTTCTTTGCCGTGACGTTTATGAGTACAGGCAAAATTGTCGTGGCTTGGTTCGCGCTAAACAAATTTTACACATAGTAGTTTGGTGTGCCAAAGGAGCGCATGTTATCGAACCAGATCATGTTCGGCGTCCATTGCCACGCATCAGTGTGTGCGAAGAGCGGTGCGTAAGATGCCATCACGACAAGATCGGCATTGCGCTCCAATCCAGTCATAAGCGCGGCTTCCAAGAGCGTGCATTCCCAGTTGTTGCGGTTGTCGGGGCTGGCGATAGCCCTGAATCCAGCCGCGATAACCGCTCTTTGACCACTTCGGTTCTCGGTCAACGTTGCGCAAGCCGACGGGCACAAGACCTTGCTCGCGCTGCTTCTTGTGCCAGAGGGGGCCTTGCGCTTTGTACATTCGCCCGTCAATCGCACTGACCTCAGATTGATCAGCTTCGGGTTTGACTTACTGTCAACCATCCGTTGGCCCAGCAAGGCAATCTGTTGCTCGGCTGCAGGCACAAGTCCGACCAGTCGTCGCCCGATGGAGGTGCGATGCGGGACGCCAGAGAATCCCATCGCGTGGCGCAAGCGCTGGTCTTTCTCCAGGGGTTTGCGTAGTTCGCGGTCGCGCAACGTGCGCATTGTGACGGCGACCTTGGCGAGCAACAAGAAAGACTAAGCCGAGAAATCACGCTTTTTGCCACGCATGGGCGGCGCGGGCGGCGGCGCACAGTAGTTTTCTTTAACGCGCTCGACTAAGGTCAGGAGCGCGTCGGGATCAGTCAGAGAGTGGTTGGCGTCCATACTCGATACTGTGCAATCACCGCGCGGTGATTGCGATCCCGACGCTGGTTGTAGATCATCCATCTGATTTCAAAGAACTTCTATTTGCACAGTCTTCAATTAACTTCTACGGTCAGTGAACAGGCCGCACGGGGTTAATCGTGATTGTGATCTGACCCTTGTGACACATCGGACGCGCCTACTCAGGGCGCAAGCAAGCAGCATGAAGTTGAAAAACAATCACCGGTGGGTGAAACCTTTTTCTCTCTCCTGATACTTATAGACTGTACGACGGAAGCTGTCTGCATATGGACGCGACGAGCCTGACCCATCCAAGCATATTTGCTGGAGCTTCGATGAACGAGACGGAAGACGTGACACCGCGCGCTCGTGCAGGCGACGCCGATGCCTTCCGCCTCATTTTCGAGCAACACCATCTGTTCATCAGGAAATTCCTCTACGGAATGACTGGCGACCACGCGCTTGCCGAAGAACTGACGCAGGAGACATTTATGCGGGCATATCAAAGCCTCAGGGAATTTCGTGGTGAAGCTAAACTCTCGACATGGCTCTGCGGCATCGCGAGGAACGTCGCCTTCGTCTCTCTGCGTGCGCGCCGTTACGAACGCAACGAGGTCGAATTCGAAGAGCACAGGATAACAGACATCGATGCACGCTCCGCGCCCGATAAACAACTGCTCGACAAGGAGTTGCAAACCGCCATCCATGACGCGCTCGGCACACTAGACGAAGACAAACGACTCGTCTTCACGCTCAAAGTTCTGCAAGGTCGCAGCTACGAAGAGATTGCAGAATTGACCGGATCAAGCGTGCCTAAACTCAAGACAGATTTGCATCGTGCGAAGCTCGTGATGCGCAAATTGATACGCCCCTTTCTGGAGTCCGCTGATGAAGTGTGAAGAGTGTCTGATTTTTATTGAAGAACACGACGAACTCGACCTCGCGATGGCGGGGGAGGCGGCCGCGCACCTCGACACCTGCGCCGCGTGCCGCGAACTCTATGAAGAGGAGAGACGCGAGCAGGAAATCTATGCGCGCTATCTGCTCGCTGTTAAACCTGACCCGGTGATGTGGGAGAAGTTGGAAGCCGGAATCAAGCGCGAGCCGTCTGCTCCCCGTAACTTTCTGTTCCACAACTGGACTAAGAATATTATTGAAAAGTCGCGGGCGAATTTTGCGCTACCCATCGCGGCAACAGTTCTGCTCGTCGTCGGTATCACCTTCATCGTAAACCACACCAAGCAACCTCTTAACGCGCCGCGTGGTGAAGCGGCAACGCACACAAAAAGCGAAGTGGCGGAACGTGAACACGAGCGTGTGATCTCCGAGCCAACCTTCCCAAACGAGCGCGCGGATGGATTGCAAATTGCCAAGAGCGCAAAGCTGGAATTGCATGAGCATGAGCAGTCCGACGTTACATATCTCAAAGGCATGCGCACAAACAAACGCGGCGCGCTCTCGCTTCGTGGTGGGCGCAACGTCGCCCGTCATCCTTTGCCGCCAAGACGAATGCACGAAGTAACGCCCGACGAACTTGTGAGTGATGCGGAAAGGCTACAACTTCGAGCCATCGCGATACTCGCACTTGACATTGCGACGCGACGGCCGGAATTAGATGCCGCGAAGGTTGTGCAGTACGAAGAGGCGCTCGTCGTCATAGACCGGACCATCAAGGATTCGCGGCTCGCCGTGCGAGCGAATCCCAATGACCCTGTTGCTGTGCAGCACATGCTTGCCGCCTATGGAAAGAAGATAGATGTGCTGGAAGAGATGGCGAGCGACTTGGATTAAACAGGCGACTTGAATACTCAGTCGACGGCTTTAAGGCGAATGAACGGAACGGGACACATGACATTGGTTCTGCTGTTGCTGGCGCACACGACCGCCGCGCAAACCGTCAAGCAACAGAAGCTTGCGTCCTTTCAAACAGCGGTTCGGCAAAGCATAGGGCGAGATGAGCGAAAACTTGAGCGTGGCGGCAAAGTTTACATTCGTAATCTTTTCGGCAGCATCATCATCACAGGTTGGGAACGCGATACCGTTGAAGCGACTACTGACGACGGTATGTCTCCCGGAATAGTTTTCGGGCAAGCGCCTAATGCGATTCTCACAGTGAGTCCGGCAGAAACCACTCGCGACGGACATCGCGTCAATCTTAACGTTTCGCTTTCGCACAGTGCCGAAATCGAAGTGGAGAGCGTAGACGGCCACGTGCAAATCGGCGGAACGACAAGTCGTGTCGTAGTGAGAACAAGGGGCGGCAACGTTCAAGCGACGCACATTGGTTCGTTAATAGTGACTTCGCAACGCGGAAGCGTCCGCGTTAGCGGAACGACTGGCGCAATCACGATTGAGACCGGAGGCAGCATTAGTGTCGAAGATGTTGGCGGCAATCTTGTGGCGAAGTCTACAAGCAACGGCGATGCGAGCGTCACGAACGCGCGCGGGTTGGTCGATCTCTCAGTTGTTAACGGCGGTGTGCGTGTGCGAAGCGCGGACGGCGATGTGCGCGTCGCTTCAATTAACAGCGGTGTGGACATTGCGTGCGTTAAAGGGCGGGTCGAGGTCAGCAATGTCAACGGCTCAATCGGTTTAAGCAACATCGGCGGCGACGTTGACGCGACGACATCGAACAGTCCGATTGAGTTTAAAGGTGCCATCAATGCTGGTCGGCGTTATCGCCTGAAGAGTCACGCAGCATCCGTGAGCATGGCGCTGTCACCGGACACGCCCGGCTTCACCGCGACGCTATCGTCTTATCATGGCGGGATGGAGACGGTCTTTCCCCTTACAGTCGAATCGCCATTTTCAAATCGTCGCCTCATCGGTCGCTACAAGGACGGCGGTGATGGGCGCACGCTGGTACAACTCGACTCGTTCAACGGAACAATCAAGTTAATCAAAGATGCGGCGGTCGTCACCACCAATTGTCGGCGATAGACGGCAATCGGTTGAATGACATCTAGCATCCTTCAATAAAAACATCTTCGCTCTCTAAAACAGAGAGCCATAAGGAGAAACATGATGACCACAAAAACACGATTCGCCCGCACCACGTTCCTCAATTTCGCAATCTGCGCAACGGGATTCATCTGCGTCTTGCTGCTGCCAATTCAACTCAATGCTCAAGAGACGCGCCAATATAATTTCTGCGACGGCGACAACAACCGTTACAGCGTCAGTCGGCGCGGCAGGCAGCTCGTCACACATTCCGAACTGAAAGAAAAGACGCTCCCCAGTGGTCGCGGCGTCATCTCCGTTGACGGTCGTCAGAACGGCGGCGTCCGTGTCGAAGGTTGGGACAAAAACGAGGTGCTTGTGCGCGCCTGCGTCCAAGCGTCAGCCGACACCGAAGCGCAGGCACGCGAATTCGCTGCACAATTGCGCATCAACACAGGCAACAACCAAATCTTCGCCGAAGGTCCCGCAAATGTCGAAGAGCGCAGTTGGTCTGTCGGTTACGAAGTTTTCGTGCCACGAAACGCATCAATCGCGCTGAAGACGCACAACGGCGGTATCGGCGTGACGAACGTGCAAGGTCACACACGATTCGAGGCGCTTAACGGCGGCGTCTCGCTCAGACTTATGGGCGGCAGCGTGCGTGGGCAGACGACTAACGGCGGATTAGCAATCGAACTCGACGGCGACCGGTGGGAAGGTGAGGGGCTGGATGTGCATACAACGAACGGCGGCGTGCAGATGACGATTCCCGCAAACTACTCAGCGCGTTTGGAGACCGCGACGACGAACGGCAGCGTGCGCGTTGATTTTCCCATGACCGTACAGGGACGCATCAACAAGGAACTTGCGGTGACGCTCGGCTCAGGCGGTGCAACTGTGCGCGCCGTAACGACGAACGGTGGAGTAAGAGTGATGCATAAAGGTACGGAGTAGCACTTGCCGTCCGTCCGGACCTATCACTGAGATGTAATTGTCAGGGCTCACGACATCGCAGGCAAAAAAAGCTCACGACATCGTGGGCACAAGTTGATTCCATACTGCTGCTCTGGGAGGCAGTATGGAAGAAAAAGATCAAGAACTTAAATGGCGGCGTACAGCAATACGCCTGATTCTCAAAGGGCTTCGCCCA
>JACDEG010000427.1 GCA_013816505.1 Pyrinomonadaceae bacterium
GAATCGGGTAGGTTGCCTGTCGCCGCGCCTGCCCCCTTGCTCGACGCCCGCCGCCCTTTTTCACCCGCTCTCCGTGCTGGACAACAAGTTTTGGCATGTGTTAGCCTCTTGTTCGTCACAACAAGCGAACATCCGTGGCAGCAAACGGAACAATGTTCGCTTGTTTTTGCTTTTCGGATAGCTCTTTCAGCGCTCCGCATCAAGGATGCGATTCCCCACTCCGGCTGACTATTGTTTCTTCACTCCTAGAGCCGGAGGTCGAGATCAGGACACAAAGCGAACTCGCGCGCCGCTGAAAGACCAATCGGATAGGAGAACCGAATAATGACGAAATCCCTTTTGGGAGGCGGTGCGGTCGCTGCACTGCTCTCAGCTACTTTGATATTTAACGCTGATAGTTCATTCGCCGAATCCCTCGCCCAGACCTCTCTCGGACCAGTCTCTCAACAAAAACCCAGCACGCCGGGCGCGACAACTCAAATCGGTATCACCTCGACGGGAACAGTTAATCTGCCTCAGCCGGCCAACAGTCACTCGAACGCCGCCCGACAAGACGCTCCGGACTCTGACAAAGCCACCATATTCCCCGGCAAAGCCGCATCGTTCGTTATCGCGCCGTTTGTTATCGCACCGTTCGTCGAAGCGCCGAACACCGCCGCAGCCCCGCAGCGATCTTTCGTCGCGACTGCGTACAGTCTGCGCGGTCGGACAGCGAGCGGCCGGTATGTCAGCAAAGGGCTGATTGCCGCCGACCGGCGCGTGCTGCCTTTAGGCTCTCGCGTGCGTCTCCAAGCGGGGACGTACAGCGGCGATTACCTCGTGGCCGATACCGGCAGCGCAATCCGCGGGCGCAAGATCGACATCTGGATGCCGAGCGGGCGTGTGGCCATGCGCTTCGGTCGCCAGAATGTGAAGCTAACCGTTCTGACTTTCCCGACAAGAAAAGCGAAATCCACTTCGCGCGTTGCTCGACGCCCCATCGGTGACTGATCGGATTAGCTTTTAAGCACGACAGATATTTTCTGCACTCAAGCTCAAGGCTGCTGCCTCCACAGGCGGCGGCCTTCGTGTTGTCGGCGGGTACATAAATTGTCGGCGGTCTTAAATAACCGCTGCTGACCCTCTCGCGGACGGTAGTTGCGGTGGTTTGTGGGCGGCGAGTAAGATTGCGAGAACCGAATCGCGATTCCATATTTTTCAAATGCCGTTCGACGTAAACGCATTCCTGGTGCTGGTCGGCGTCGCCTGGGCGACCACGGGGATGTGGCTCGTCGGCGCGTACCTGACGTGGACCGGAATCAGGCAGCAGAGGCCGCTGATGCCCGTCGTCAATGATGAATTAATGGACGACGCTGCGCCGTTCGTGAGCATCCTGGTGCCCGCGCGTAACGAAGAGCATCGCGTGCTCGAACAGGCGATCCGCTCGATGCTCAGGCAGGATTACGGGCGCTTCGAAGTCGTCGCGGTGAATGACCGCTCGACCGATGCGACCGGCATCATCCTGCGATCAATCGCGCGTTCTGACGACAGGCTTCGCGTCATTGACGGCGTTGAACCGCCCGCCGGCTGGCTCGGCAAGCCGCACGCTCTGCAACAGGCGCTCGACGAGGCGCGCGGTGAATGGGTGCTGGCGACGGACGCCGACATGATCTTTCACCCGCGCGCGGTGCGAACGGCGATGACGCACGCCGTCCGGGGCAGCTATGACGCGGTGACGCTGCTGCCTGACGTGGACTGTCTATCGTTTTGGGAAAAAGTTTTCATGCCGGCCTTCGGCTGGTTCATGATGATGGCGTTGCCGCTCGAACGGGTCAACGATCCGGCGAGACCGGAGTCATTGGGCGTCGGCGGTTTTTTCCTGATCCGGCGCGCGATGCTCGAAGGCGTCGGCGCTTACCGTGCGGTGCGAAAAGAGGTGGCCGAAGATTTACGAACGGCTGAGGTCTTGAAGGGCGCGGGCGCACGCCTGCGCGTCGAGTACGCGCCTGACCTTGCCAGCACGCGGATGCAAACCAACTTCCGCGAAATCTGGGAAGGGTTTACCAAAAACCTTTTCGCCGGCGCCAAGTTTTCGTTCTGGCGGGCGCTCGCCGGGGCCTGTGGCGTGCTGCTCTTCAGCGTCGCGCCGGCCCTGCTCGCCGTCTTCTGCGCGCTGAAACTGTTGACAGTCGCCGGTCACGGATGGTTGCAACTTTTCATCCCGGCGGCGCTCGTATGGGTCATCCAGGCCGCGACGTTCGCTCTGATCAACCAGAGTTGGCGCATCCCTGCGCGCTATGCGCTGACGATGCCGCTCGGCCACGCGCTGTTTGTGGCGATTCTAATTAATTCGGCAGTACGCATCGTGATTGGCAGCGGCGTCACATGGAAGGGACGCAAGCTTTATGAGCGCGCCGGGGTGCGTCCGCCACGCGGTGACACGACAACACCCAACCGACCTGTGACCGATGAATAAACAACAACACCCGACCGCCGTCCCGAAGTCCGCTCCGCTGGTTGAAGTGCGGCGCGGCGCAATCGTCGAATCGCGTCACCGCGGCCACATCGCCGCCGTGGACGGAAGCGGGGCGCTGGTCGCACACCTCGGCGCACCCGAAACCATCACATATCTGCGCTCGTCCGCCAAACCACACCAGGCGATGCCGTTAATTACTTCGGGTGCCGCCGACCGCTTCCGATTTACCGCGCCTGAAATCGCCATCGCCTGCGGCTCGCACAGCGGCGAACCCGTTCACACCGAGGCGGTCGCCACCATGCTCCGTAAAATCGGCCTCGATGAAAGCGCGCTGAAGTGCGGCATGCACGAGCCGTTCAGTCGCGAGGTCGCCCGCGCGATGCGCGAACGCGGCGAGCCGCCGAACATTCTGCAAAACAACTGCTCCGGCAAACACACCGGAATGCTCGCGCTCGCGCTCCACCTCGGCGCACCCGTCGAGACCTATGATCGGCCGGATAATCCCGTGCAACTCATCATCGCGCGCGCGGTTTCACAATTTTCAGATGTGCCGGAAGAAGAGATTGCGATTGGTGTGGACGGTTGCGGCGTGCCGGTCTTTGGCGTCGCCGTGCGCGCGATGGCGTTGATGTACGCGCGTCTGGTTTCACCGTTGGGTTCATCGTTGACCAACGAGTTGGCTGCGGACTGGCGCGCGGCGTGTGAGCAAATCGTGTCTGCCATGACAACCTATCCGGAGATGGTCGGCGGAACCACTGAGCGCTTCGACACCGAGTTGATGCGCGCCACACGCGGCGCCGTCGTTTCGAAAGTGGGTGCCGAGGGCGTCTATACCGCGGGCATTCGACCGTGTGAGAAATGGCCGCGCGGTCTCGGCCTCGCCTTCAAGGTCGAAGACGGCGAAGACCGCCGCGCCCGCCCGACGGTCGCCATCGAGTCGTTGCGTCAACTCGGCGTGCTTGACGCCGAGGCGCTGCAAGCCCTCGCCCCTTATGCGAAATTCCCGGTGCGCAATCATCGCGGCGACACGGTCGGCGAGATATGTCCTTCATTTACTTTATGGAGCAGAAACGCGAATTCGATTGCTTTCGATGTTTGAAGCGTCATGAAAAGCCAAACTCATAATTTGCCCGATGAAGGTTATGTCGCTCAAATCGTGCAGCAGGTGAGGAATGAGTCTGTTGTAACCGTTAATAGATTTGCCACCGGCTTGTGTCATTTTGTTTATGATGTTGTTACCGAGAGCGGGCAATCTTTTGTGGTGCGTATAGCAAGACCGGAGAATCAAGCATTATTAGCAGGCGCACTGTATTGGCATCAGCTTCTAAAACCCAAAGGCGTCCCTTTGCCCGATATTATTTATTCCGATACGGAAGCTGCTGCATCCCCTTTTCCTTATATGATTCTTGAGCGATTAGCGGGAGAAGATTTGGGCATCGTCTATCAGCAGCTATCAAAAGACGAGAAAAAAGTTCTAGCCGACGAAATAGCACATATACAGAAAATCACAGGCACTTTGCCGCTTGGCAAAGGTTTCGGTTTCGTCGGCAGTTATAATAGTGTTTTCTTTCAAAATAAGTGGATTGACGTTTTATACGCTTCGCTGAATAGAAGCCGGAAAAGAATGCAAGCAATCGGAGCAATAGATTCTCGAAGCGTTGATAGAGTAGCGGAGAAATTTGATAAATATGACGATTATCTTTCTCAGGTAAAACCGAGATGTTTTCTTGATGACACGACAACGAAAAACGTCATTGTCCATGAAGGCAAATTGAGCGGCATCGTTGACTTAGATTTTGTTTGCTTTGGCGACAACTTATTTACTATCGCTCTGACACAAATGTCGCTTCTAAATACTGGCTTTGATTTAGACTATATTGATTTCTGGTGCGATGCAGTAGGCGTAACAGAAGAACAAAGAAATGTGCTTCAACTTTACACAGCCTTGTTCTGCGTAGATTTTATGAGCGAGTTGGGTCAAATTTTTAGCAAAGAAAACACCCAATCTGTTAAATCCGAAGACGTGCTGAGATTGAGCGATATATTGGGCGCATTGCTAAATCAAATATGATTCTCGTTTATTATTACCGCAATCGAACAAGTTATTGGACGTGAGGCTGAAACAGCGACTTTGCTATCAAATCGTCCGTTAAACTTTAAGTTGCGTGGCGGCGGTTTCCGCCCACGTCAACTCCGTCGTTAGAAGGCACTGTCGTGTGGTGTGAATTATTCCGATTCAGATTTACGAACGGGCTGTATTGCATCGATGCTTCGCTAAAGATTATTTACAGTGGTTAGTACGTCACAATCAAAGGATGGCCTGACCGCGCCCCGCGATTTATCAAAGAAAAAGGAGAGAAGCACGCATCAGACCAAGTGCTTGATAGGTTGGCATGCTCATTGCTCAATGAGTCGCTGAGAAAATAATAGAACAATAAATGTGAGTGGGTCAGGCTCGGAGACGGCAAGTGAAGAAAAACTTTGGGGAGGGTTTTTTCACATTGAACGTAAGCGGCAACTTTTAGGGGAATGAAGTTGCTGTGATGTTTCAGCGGTCAAAGGGCGTACGAGGATCGGGTTGTTGGATGTTATCTGCCGGGGCTTGGGGGAGCCTCACAGGTAAGCCAACAACCCGCTTTCTTTTGGCGATACTCAGTTCAAACAGAACGCGAAAAGCGCGGTGAGAAATAAATTCACCGTGCTTCTGTTTTCCGCACACTTTCCTGTTCAGCGATTCACTCACCGCTACCGAGAAGCTTTGAAGAATCGTTGCGCACCGGCAGGTCTTCAAGGTTGAGGCGCATCATGCCGCCGGCGTCCGAGAAGACTCCACCATTAACGGCTTGTGCGCGCCGGCGTTTGATAAAGACGGCTCCGCCGATCAGACCGCCGATCCCCAGCGAGCAGAGGAGCGAAATTCCAGTCAGCTTTAATGTTGACAAGAGCACGTTGCCCATCGTCACCGTGTAATCACGTTGCGCGCGTTCCAGAATGCGCGGGTTGTCGCCGAGCCACTGCACCTCTTTTTCGTACTTGATGCCGCCGATGAGTTGCTGCG
>JACDEG010000428.1 GCA_013816505.1 Pyrinomonadaceae bacterium
CGCCCCCATGCGGCGATGAACTCATCGGCGAAGTCGCCGCGGTTGTTGCAGAATTCGACACGGTGCTCCTGCACCGTCCCTTCCGCCGTCAGCGCTCCAAGCAGAAACGCGAGGTCTTCCGTCAGCATCTCCGGCAGCGGGTGTCTCACCGTGCGCGACGCCTCATCCAGCGACGGATAAAATTCCTTCAACGAAACTGCCGCTTCCGGCCAGAGTTTTTCGCTGCGATCAACAACCAGCACATCGCCGTGTTCGAGTTGCGAGACGAGCTTCCATGCGAACACCGGCTTGCCTTCCGCATCGGCGCGAAACATCAGCAACGGATGATTGCCCGTCGCCGTCACTTCAAATCCATGCCGCGTGCGCACGCGCCTGACGGGATGCACGCCGCTGTCCCACCACTTGCTCGCCGTATTCACCTCGCCGCCGTTCGACAGCACGCGCACCTTAATGTCTTCACTGCCCGCAGAGACTTTGGCAATCGGCAACAATCCTTGATCCGTGACGACAAGCGTTCCGCCAGTGACGCAATATCTCATTGCGGCCGCGGAGTCACCATCCACCGAGCCGAAATTTCCCTGGCCGTCGATCAGCGGGTAGCGCATCGAGAAGGTCTGCGCCATCCGCACGATGGTGTCATAGACGGCAGTATCACCGTGCGGATGATACTTGCCGATTGTGTCACCAACGATACGAGCGCTCTTTTTATATGGCTTGTTATAAGTATTACCCAGTTCGTGCATCGCCCATAGCACGCGGCGGTGGACGGGCTTGAAGCCGTCGCGCACGTCGGGGAGGGCGCGCCCGATGATTACGGACATCGCGTAATCGAGATACGAACGCCGCATCTCGTCTTCAATGTTGATGTAGTTGCGTTCCGTCGTTGTTTCCATCAAAGAACCTTTCCGGTACAATCCTGCGGCGCGGGCGGGCGGCGACAGTTGCCGCAAGCGCGTGCGTTCTTAATAAAATTGAAGTCCCACGTTCCGCAAGCGGTAAAATTTTGTAGCAATTCGAGGATTCGTGACTGGGTCGGAGTGACCCGGTGGACGGCGATTGGAATGCCCCGACTTTGACGCTAGCTGACGGTGGCGCTCCACCGGCGGCGATTCACAACCCACGCATCTGATGCGTTTCAAAAGGCGTCCGGGCATGCTTTACGAGGGGCCATTCAGTCGCGTCCGAAGTACGACGTATTGTACCCTGGGACGCCTCGTTTGACAAACCGCGCCGTGCCGCTAAAGCCTTGTAAACGCAAACATTTCGCCTCGGTCGAGAGGCAGCTTTAAGTGAGTTCCGGCGGGTGCCGGAAAAGGGCCTCGGCGCGGCCCGCGAATGAATCAATCGATTATGAGCACAGAGGTTCCAACAACGGCGGGGCGGCGGACACCCGAGCGAATCAAGCTGACGGTGCCGGCGCGCGTCGAGGGCCGCGAATCGACCAGCTACCAGTGGGCCGAACTGACGCGGTTGATTAACGTGACGGCCTACGGCGCGGCGTTCACGCTGTCGCGTCCGACCGAGCCGGGGCGATTGCTGCACCTGACGCTGCCACTGCCGCGGCAACTGCGCTGCTTCGACTACGGCGAGCAGCAGTATCGCGTGTGGTCGCTGGTGCGCCATGTGGAAGCGTTCAAGTCGTCGGTCGCGCCGCCGCCGCCGCAGGCCGGCGCTTCGCCGCAAAAGGCGGTGGACACGAACCGCTTCGGGGTCGGGGTAGCGTTTGTCGGCAAGCGTCCGCCCACCAGCTACCTTATCAACCCGGCGACACGCTACGAGATCGGCGCGCTCGCCGACCAGAAATCATTATGGCAGGTGCGCGAACGCACCACATCCGACGCTACTGACAAAGTGGCGGCCATCTCCCGCAGACGGGACACGCGGCTCTTCATCCCGGTGGACGTGACCATCGAGGTACTCGACGACTACGGCGCGGTGAAGGTGCGCGAACTGACGGTCACGGAAAACATCAGTCGCCGTGGCGCCGCCGTTATGACAACGCTGTCGGTCGATCCGGGGCGCTTCGTGCGTCTGTCGAGCGCGCGCCACCAGCTTTCGGTAGTCGCCGCCGTACGGGCGCGCCGCACCGGCGCCGGCGGCATCGCGCGCCTGCACCTTGAGTTCATCGACAAGCAGTGGCCGCTCGACGGCCTCGAATGAAAACGAGGCGCCGGGTTTGAAACTCGCATCTGCCCGCCGGCGCGAGCATCACCAACGCCACCGACGCCGTTAGCCCGCAGACGAACCGCAAGCGAATCAGCCAAGAGGACGAAGCGAAGCGACAATGAGAGGCCGCCTTATTTTCCCGCGCGAACTGTTGTTAATTGAGATCGAGCGACACTGCGCCGAGGCGCGCTGCAACGCCCGTACGCGGATCGGGTTGACGAAGCAAGAGGCGCGCGTCTACACCGGCTTTCGGTGCGAGCGGTGTGAGGCGTGGAACGACGACATGCTGGTTGAGCACGATGTCCCCGAATGGTGGGAGGAGTTGACCGTCACCGGCCTCGACGGCCTCCGCGCGGTCGAGGCGCCGCAAGCGTTGCTGCCGGACGAGGCGAACGCCGTCGTCGAGCGACTGAGCGAGGCTTGGCGTGAACGCGCACGCCGCGTCGCCGGAGCCGATGATATTGAAGACGGTGATGGAGGGGATGCGTCTTGAGTGAGATGGGTGACATCACTTCCACAGCGGCGCGGCGGAGGCGGCAGGGTCGCAACGAAGGGCCGCACGCGCCGGCGATGCTGCCGCAGTGGGCTTTCGAGTGGTTCCTGCGACCAATCCTGGGCACCCTCTTCAGAATCTTTTTCAGGCTGCGACTGACCGGAGTCGAGAACATCCCGCTCGACACCAGCCGCGGGCTGATTATCGCGGCCAACCATCAGACTTACTTCGACCCGTTCTGGGTCTCGGCGCCCGTCACGCGTCCAGTGCGTTACCTTGCATGGAACGAAGCTTTCAAATGGCCCGGCCTGGGGCGGGTCTTAAAGTGGCTGGGGGCGTGGCCGCTGCAACTTGAGCGGAGCGACCCGATGGCGATTCGCCGCGCGCTCCACTGGCTGCGTGGCGGCGGCACGGTGATGATCTTCCCCGAAGGCGCGCGGGCGCTGGCCGACGGCGCGGTAGGTAAATTCAAACCCGGCGCGGCGCGGATCGCCCTCGAAGCCAACGTCCACGTCCTGCCGGTGACGATCCGTGGCGGGCAACGCGTGTGGCCGCGCGACTGGCGGTTGCCGCGCCCCGCGCTGGTCGAGATCATTTACCACCCGCTCTGCACAATCACGCCGCAGCCCGGCGAGGACGCGCGCCAGTGCGCCCGCCGCGAAACCGAACGTCTCGCCGAAATCATTTACTCCGCGCTTAACGAAGAAACGAACTAAGACAATAAACCGTAGACGGTGTGCGGTGAACAAACGGGAGCAATGCCGGGTGTTCCCGAACATTCATCATCGCTTTTCGGGCGTGTGCCGAAACAAAACACCCGCCGGCGGAGTGACGCTGGCGGGTGTTTTGAGTGGGCAGTGCTTGGGGTGAACTACGCTTCTCCGGTGCAACGTGCTTGACGCCTTCTGCGAACCCGCGCCGCGATTGCCGCCAGGCCCGTGCCGAGCAGAATCATCGTGGCCGGCTCAGGGATGGCCGTCGTGTTGATGCTCACGTTGTCGACTCCCAGGTTGAAAAAAAGCTGATTGTCAGTCTCCGCGAACCGCAGTTGAAATGTTCCACCCGCTCCCACCAGGGATGTAATGTCGAACGTGTAGTGGATATACGGATGGGGATTTGGACCCAGATCAGCGCCCAGGTAGTAATTTGCCAAGACTCCGGCGCCGGTATCGAACGCACCGGCGCTGGCGGTCAGAATATCAACCCGTCCGTGTTGGTTAGGGCCTGAAGTGTGGTCAAGTCCTATCGGGTTAATGATAGGTGCGCCTGCGAAATTGTTGACGAACATATCGAAGGACAGAATCACCGAAGTAGATGCTGCTGGCACTACGAAAGTCTGTAGCAGGGAAACAGTTCCCGGCCCACTTTGGTCTGAGACGGCGTAAAAGCTTCCAGATCGAGGGCCAACAGTTGGCCCTCCACTCACCGGCGTACCGCCGACGTTGTTATCAATGAAAAAGTTGGTGGCGGTACTCATAGGTCTTACTACCCTATTCCAGCCCGCGAAGGTGCCGGTCTCAAAGCCTCCGTTAACAATCAATTCGTCGGCGTTGACGGTCGGCGTGGCGGCGAAGACGAGGAGCGTGAAGGTTAAGGACGCAAGTGTAATTCGACGTAAGGAAACCATGGATTCTCCTCCTTGTGATTAGAAGACATTTGTGTGAACTGCTGTTGCGGCGCAGTTCAAGGGAACTTAGGGAAGTCCAAACGACAGGAAGCGGGGGCCAGTCGTTTGCCAAGACTTTCCTTCAAGTTTTGAGCCCCGGCAGGATACACCTTGACGGCTTTGAGGTACATGGCACAACGCACCCATTTTCGAGTGGCACAATTGTGCCAAGTGGCTGACATTGGAGGTCGATTGGCAAATTCAGGTCGTCGCCACCTGTATGGCTCTCATTCGGTCTGCCAATCTACAGCGCGAGCACGCGCATCATCTGTTCATGCACGAGTCCGTTGCTCGCCAGGACGGGCGGCGTGTAGATGTCAAACGGTGTCCCGTCGTTGCGCGTGACGCGACCACCCGCCTCTTCGACCAACAGTTTGCCGGCGGCCACGTCCCACGGGCGCAGGCCTTCTTCCCAAAATCCTTCGAACCGCCCGCACGCGACGTAAGCGAGGTCGAGCGCCGCCGCGCCGTCACGCCGCACGGCCTGCGCGTGCATGATGAAGTTAGAGAAGTGGCGGACGAATTCATCGCGCTCGCGCACGTCGTAAGGAAAGCCGGTGCAGAGCAGCGCGCGGTTCAAGTCGTCCGTCTCCGAGACGCGGATGCGCCGCCCGTTGAGCGTCGCGCCCGCGCCTCGCTCAGCGGCGAACATCTCGTCGCGCATCGGATCATAGACCGCGCCGAGAATAACTTTGCCGGCGCGCTCCAGAGCAATCGAGACGCAGAAGCATGGATAGCCGTGCGCGTAGTTGGTCGTCCCGTCGAGCGGGTCAACAATCCACTTGAACTCGCCGTCGCCAGCGTCGTGCGTCGATGCTCCGGCTTCTTCGGAAAGGATCGCGTGGCGCGGGTAGTAAGAGCGGATGTGCTCAATAATCAAACGCTCGGAGGCGAGGTCTGATTCCGTGACGATGTCGATGTCGCCCTTGTTTGAAATTTGTAGCGCCGTGCGACCGAAGCGTTCGGCGAGAACGAGTCCGGCATCCCGCGCGGTTTGGATGGCAAAATTGAGCATAAAAGTATTGAGCTGATGATCACGCGTCTGGCTTTGGAAGCCGGCGCCGATGGCATCCTTTCATCCGTCGCGTGCGTCTTCTGCATAAAGCGACTGGCTCATGTACCGTCAGACTGCGAATCAGTATAGACTTCAGTCATGATTGACTTTCCGATAGACGA
>JACDEG010000429.1 GCA_013816505.1 Pyrinomonadaceae bacterium
GGACGCGGGCGAGTAGGTATCGGTTGCCTTCGTCCTCGACGCGTGCGAGTCGCGCGATGTCTTTAGCGACATTGCCGCCGGCCTCTTCTTTCGGCTGCTTCCGCTTCAAACTGTGCGAGCCGATCAGCCACAGATAGCCGTCGTCGTAAGCGAGACCCTCGATGTCCACTTCCTGCTGCGCGTCACCCGACGGCAGGTCGAGGAAGTTGGCGAGCGGGTGCGTCCGATGATTTTTGAAGACGCGCCCGTCCGTTGTCGAAAGAGATTCAAGGCTCGCCGATTCATCCGACGCGACCCACAGTTGATTGCCGATCTGTGCGACCACCGACAATCCGTCACGCAATTCCTTGCCGTCCGCGTCGGTGCGCAACGCAGAATCGAATTCGAGCAGAACAGAGTTCATCGCAAGCCTCCCCATCTGTATTGACCCGTGAATATAAGTAGAAAGGCAAATAAATTTTCGCCGCAGCAAGCTGCGGAGTATTGCGGATAGCAGGCGAACATTCGCAGCAAGCTGCGGGGCATTTACCCGCTAAGAGTAAACGGTTTGCAGTTTTCAGCTGAACACTTAAAACTTAAAACTGTTGTCTTGCTACTCACCATGATTTGGACAGCTTTATTCTGGTGTAGGCGACGCGGAAGCCGTGGCGCTCGACGTTGCGTTCGGAGGAAGAGCCGGGGGTGGTCCCGACGGTGGCAAGGTCGCAACCGTTCGCCGCGCTGTAGGCGAGCCGCGCGCGAATCAGCGCCGACTGGATGCCGCGACTCCTGAACTCAGGCAGCACGCTGGTGCCGGAGAGCAACGCGACGCCTTCACTGATGAGCACGCAGCCGCCGCCCGCCAGCCGTCCGCCGACGTCCGCCATCCAGCACACGGCGGTCTTCATTCGCCAAGTGGTGCGCCCCAGTTCGACCATCCCCTCAAGCGTCGGGGAAGACTCTCCGACGAAACCGACCGCGACGGCGCGTGACCACGCTTCCGCATCTTCGCCCGTCACTCTACGCACGATGACTTCAGAATTGTTTGGTGTCGGATCGTCACTCGCGGGCAGAGACTGAAACAACGTGTTGGTGAAAACGTCGAAACGATAACCGCGCTGCATGAGTTGCGCGGGCAGCGAAGCATCGGCCAGCGGGCAGACCTCGACGTTTACCGCCGCGTTGCGCGCGCGGTAAAACTCTTCCAACGTGTCAACGTCGGCCTCGCTCACCGACGTGTCCATCCCCAAGCCGACGGCCTGTGTCAGCGGCGAATCGACACCCGAAAAGACGGCGTAACCACCCGCCACCGGCATCACGGTCGCGCCGTCTTCCGGGCGGAGTTGCGCGTGCGTCATCGCTTCGTCAACGTTAGTCGCGGCGCCCGCCGCTTCCAGGCGACGCGCCAGAGACTTGTCGGTAAATATCATCGAAAGCTTTCTCCTGATGTCTTCGATTCGGCTGAGGGCTGCAAACAAAATACTATCACCGCTCGCGGACGCGAGCGGGCGCGGAGAAATGAAAGAGGACAATATCATCCATCAGATGCACAGCAGTGTTTCCGCTCGGCGTCCCCGGCGTACTCCGCGGTGAGTTGATTTTATTTTCAATCCTTAACGAATCTTGCGCGGATGCTTCGGCGGATACGGCGACCGGCGGCGCTTCTCTTTCTCAAGCGGCGAGGTTCTGAGTTGCTGCTTCGCCGCCAAGTCCGTCATCTCCTGCTGCATTTTTTCGTGATTTGCGTAGCGCTCCGGGTCGAGCGCGCCATTCGCCAGCGCTTGCTTGATCGCGCAGCCGGGTTCCCCCTGGTGACGGCAATCGCTGAACCGGCACTGCGCGGCCAAAGCTTCGACATCCTCGAAGGCGTCGCGCAGGCCGCGGTCGCTGACCAGAAGTTGGAGTTCGCGCATGCCCGGCGTGTCGATCACTAAACCACCGTCCGGCAGGATAAACAGTTCGCGGTGCGTGGTGGTGTGTTTGCCGCGCTCGTCGTGCTCGCGCACTTGCTGCGTCCGTTGCGCCTCCGCACCGAGCAGGCGGTTGACAATGGTTGATTTGCCGACGCCCGACGAACCGAGCAGCGCGACCGTCCGCCCCGCACCCGTATATTGCGACAGAGCCTGCCACCCCTCGTCGCGCTTGGCGCTCATCAACACCACGGGCACGTCCGGGGCAATCGCTTCGACTTCCCTCTGGCGCGCTTCGGCTTCGGGGCATAGATCGGCTTTGTTCAGGATGACGACGGGCTGCGCGCCGCTCTCCCACGCCGTAATCAGATAGCGTTCGAGACGACGCAGGTTGAAGTCATTGTCGAGTCCGACGACGAGCAGCACCGTGTCGACGTTGGCGGCGACCACCTGCTCGTCGGTTTCGCGGCCCGCCGCCTTGCGCGAAAACTTACTTTTGCGCGGCAGGACATAGTGAATCGTCGCCTTCCCTTCTTCCCTGCGTTCGCGGATCGCGACCCAGTCACCGACCGCCGGCAAGTCCGCACTGCCCCGCGCCTCGTGACGCAGCCGCCCCGAAATCTCGCCCCACACTTCACCGTCGGCGGTGCGAAGCAGATAGATTTTACTGTGCTGAAGAAAGACCCGACCGACACCGTAGCCCTCGCGGGCGTAAGGCGCGAAGCCCTCCGCGAAGAAATCATTCCAACCTAATTCAACTAACGGCAAACTTGGAATCCTTCCCGCCTCACCAACGGAGCCGCATCACGACCTCGCCCTCGACGACCTCGCCCGTTTTCCTGAAGCCGAGACTTTCGTAAAGTTTTTGCGCGGCCGTATTCTGTGGCTCGATGCTGAGGGCAATCTCGCGGCAGTCCGGTTCGGCCTTCATCCGCTTGATCGCTTGGATCATCGCGGCCCAGCCATAGCCTCTGGCCTGTTGGTGTTCGTCAATCATCAGGCGCGCCACACAGTAACACTCATCGTCGGGGTCGCGCCCATACATGATGAAGCCGACCATCTCCGCGTCGTGATAGATCGCCAGCGGCAGTAGATACGGCTCGACCTTCGACTGCGCGATGGAGAAAAGATTCGGAGCCACAAAGTCCGCCTGCGCCTCCGCCGGCTTCAGATTGATGCACTGCCGCCAATTGGCTTTCGTGATTGCCCGCAACTCAACGTCCATAACAGATTCCATGATATGCCGTCTCTTTACCATCCCCTTTACCATTTGCCTTTTTACTTTTGCCTTCCCAAATAGCGGTAGTGTCCCGTGATCTTCCAACCGAACAGCACGTCCTCGATCTGCGGCCCGGCGCCGATGTTATGCATGATGAGGTAGCGACTACTGTCGGCGGTCGAAGGCACGTTGACGACGATGCCGATGTGCGTCTGTCCGCCGCTCAAATCCCACGTAACGATGTCGCCCGGACGGTAATCCTTCGCGTCCTCGGTGATTGGCAGCGTCACGCCTTGGCGCCCGAAGAAGACCATCAGATTCGGCACGCGGCGGTGGTCGATGTTCGTGTCGGGCTTCGTTAATCCCCACTGTCGCGGATAGAGGCCGAAGTTCTGTTTCATGTCTTCATGCACGTCCCTCTGCAAATCAACGCCGACCTTTCTGTAAGAGCGAATCACTTCGTCAGTGCAGACGCCGACCTCCGCCGGCACGTCGCCGCCGGGGTACGATAATTTGAAGTAGGTCGCGTCATAACGAACTTGATGGTTGATGCGGTCAACCGCCGCCGCCACGAACTGATCGAGAAACGGCGAGCCGGTCGAAGGACTCGGCACAGGCGGCAGTTGCTGTGGAGAAGCGCGCCCGGCGGCGGGTGCGGCTGACTGACGAACGGGGTTAACGGCGCTCTGCAATGCTCCGCAGCCGTTAATGAAAAGCAACGGTGCTAACGCGAAGAACCAGCGGTAAATCAGTTGACGCTTCATTGAAGCACGAAGTTGTATGTAACCACGCTCGACACTTTGACGGGCTGCCCCGAAAGGCGGGTCGGTAAAAATTGCGTCCGGTATGCAGCGCAGATCGCCGCCTGTTGCAACGATGGGTCTCCACCTACCGCTTGCGCCGAAAGCACTTCTCCTGATTCTGCAACTACAATCTGTACCGTCACCGTTGCTGAAGCGCGGGCTTCTTTAGCTTCGGCTGGGTAAGCTGACTAGGGCTTGCTGATTGCCCTGCCGTTGCGTACCCCGTCAGTTACACCCCTTGTCATTGAGGGTGAAGTCGGAGCGTCCCTTGAAGCATTTTCTGGTTCTACCTGCGTTGCGCCTGTGATCAGTGCGCGACACCTGTTCATTACTGGCGGCCTCTCTCTCGCCGTTTCCCCTGTAAGTTTTTGGCGAGCGGCTTCTGCTTCGTCTGCCCGCTGATTGTAAGAAGCCCCCTGATCTTTGTTACCGTCTATTTCTACCAGCTTCGCCATCTCACGCAGCAGGTTCGCTTTGTATGACCACGCCGCCGGGTTGCTCGCGTTCAGATTGATAGCTTGCTCAATTAATTCCATGCCGCGCGCTACGCATTGCTGCGCCCTGTGAAGATTATTTACGTCTTGCGGCTCCCTGCTCTCGACGACAACTGCATAAGGCATTTGAACAACTTGTTTGTTCTTCTGATGCTCGGTGATGTTATAGGAGCAATTCCATTCCCTGCTCGCCAGCACCGTGTAGGCGTCGGAGCGCCTCTCCTTCGATAGTGCATCCGACGACGCCCAACGCAGCAGCCACTTGCTCTCCTTCTCATCGTCCCGCAATTGACGGTAGAGCGCTGCCACCGCTGTGAACGCGGTGTCGTGGCCGGGGATCGCTTCCAAAAATTTTATATACACTTCGATGGCGGCTTCTGCCTTGGCGCGGTTTTCCGGCGTGTCGACGCCGAATCGGTATTGCGCCTGGATGCTGCTCGCGATAAAGAACTGAGCGCTTTTGTGTGACGGATCAAGCTCCAAAGCTCTTTCATACTGTCGTTGCGCTTCGGCGAAGCGACGGGCTTCATAGTGGCGCCCGCCTGCTTCCATCGCCCTCGCCGCATCTTGCTTTGCTGTCTGTCCCTTTGCGGGAGACAAGGCATAGAGCACAGTAAACTCGGCGGCGGCGCAAAACACGCGCCGCACGCCTCGCCTTCGCGGGCGGGGCTTGCACCCCGCCCTTGACCAAGGGGTGCGGCGCCCCCTTTGGAAACCCCAGCGCGATGACTCATTCATCCCCGCCGCAAGCGGACGGGGTTTTCTGAGTAGAAAAAATAAACGTGATGATGAGGATGCGCTCCATCAATGTGGACTCCTTTATCAAGTGAAATAGGGAAGCTACATTTATGCTAATTCCGACAACGAGTCAACGCTCACGCGGCGCGGGGCGTCTTTTACGCTGGCTGTGCGGTAAAGCGGCGCGTGTTAGAATAACTGAGTGATGAATCAAGCAGTACACCTAACAAGTTTATCTCCAATCGAAATAATCAATTTCGTCGAGGAGTTGGGCGAGCCGACGTTTCGCGGGCGGCAAATCTTCGCGGCGCTTCATCGTCGGCGGCTGCGCTCGTTCGACGAGATGACCGATCTGCC
>JACDEG010000041.1 GCA_013816505.1 Pyrinomonadaceae bacterium
ATTGCGGCCAAAGAGGACCACGCCGCCGGGCGAGACATGCTCGATCAGGGAGCGCGTGGCGTCGTCGATCTCGGTTCCGGGCAGGCCGATGAACAGCAATTGTCCGACCTGTTGTGCGAGGGGAAGCGCGTGGAGACTGTCTGAATCGATCATGTGCGAGAAATGGAACCGTCGTCAGTTGTGAAAACGAGTGATGAAATTGGATTGACGAAAACGGATTCAGGAGAGTTGACGCCGCTCGTAGCCGTCGCTCGGCGTGAAGCTTTACTTCAAATGTCGTGCAGCGAGCGCGTGCCTGCTCTTTCGTGGCTATTGCACGGTCAGCGCGGCGTTCATATTATTCGTTGACGGATGTCGAGAAGGAGTTGTCTGGCTTCTTCCGCCGAGAGGGTTTCTACATCAAGGCCGCGAAGCTCGTCAAGCAGGCCCTGGTTGACGGCATCGAAAAGCGTCGCGGTCGCGGCCAACGCCTGCCGGCCGGCGCGGCGCGCCGCGTGTTTGAGAGCCTCGTCCGCGGGGGGCGCGGGCGCGGGCTGATGCGCATCACGTCCAGCCGCCGATTCGCTGGCTGGCACGTCGGTTGGCAAGATGGCAACTCTCGCGCCGATCTCATCTCCATCCATGTCATCTGTGAAGACATCAAGCTCGTAGCGTTCCAGACGCGCCAGCACGTCGCGCGCGCGCTCAAGCACCGCCGGCGGCATCCCGGCGAGGCGTGCGACTTCGATGCCATAAGACTTGGAGGCGCGGCCGCGCTCGAAGCGGTACAGGAAGATTACTTCGTCGTCGCGCTCGGCGACCCGGATCTGATAGTTCTGCGCGCCCGGCAGTCGCTCCGCGAGTTCCGTCAATTCGTGATAGTGGGTGGCGAACAGAGTCTTCGCGGCGTGTGCGGGCGAGTCGTGCAGATGCTCGGCCACCGACCACGCGATGGAGAGGCCGTCGAAGGTCGCGGTGCCGCGGCCAATCTCGTCCAGCAGCACCAGCGAGCGCGGCGTCGCGTTGTGCATGATGGCCGCTGTCTCGGTCATCTCGACCATGAACGTCGAGCGTCCGCGTGCCAAATCGTCCGACGCGCCGACGCGCGTCCAGATGCGGTCGAAAACGGGGAGCCGCGCGCGCTCAGCCGGAACGAATGAACCGATCTGCGCCAGCAGCACAATCAGCGCCGTCTGCCGCAGGATCGTCGACTTGCCGCCCATGTTCGGGCCGGTGATGATGAGTAGGCGGTCGGTCGAATTATTCATGTAGAGGTCGTTCGGAATAAACGGCGACTCGCTGAAAGCTTCGATCACCGGATGCCGCCCGCCGGCAATCTCGACTTCGTCGCCGTCGTGCAGCACGGGCCGTTGATAGCGGCGGCGGACGGCGGTCGTCGCCAGCGCGGCGATGGCGTCGAGCGTCGCCAGTGCGCGCGCCGTCGTCTGTAGCCGTTTCGTTTGACCGGCGACTTTGGAACGCAGCTCGGCGAAGAGCATCGTCTCAATCTCGACGATCCGACCCTCCGCGCCGACGACTTTCTGTTCCCACTCTTTCAACTCCGGAGTCGTGTAGCGCTCGGCGTTGGCGAGTGTCTGCCGTCGTTCGTAGTCGGCGGGCACGCGGGCCGCGCTGGCCTTCGAGACTTCGATGAAATAGCCGAAGACATTATTAAAGCGAACGCGCAGAGAGGCGATGCCGGAGCGCGCACGCTCGCGCGCTTCGAGCGCGGCGATGAACTGCTTGGCGTCGTGACTGACCGTACGCAGATCATCAAGCTCGGCGGAGAAGCCGGCGCGAATCACACCGCCGTCGGTAATGTTGAGCGGCGGGTCTTCACCGAGCGTGCTCGCGAGCGTGTCACGCACGTCCGGCATCTCATCCAAATTTTCGTAGAGCACTTGAAGGAGCGACGGCTCGGCGTCCGATAAGGACTGACGGATGGGCGGGATTTGATTGAGAGAGCGTTGCAGGGCGGCGAGGTCACGCGGGGTGGCGGTGCCCATGTTGACGCGTGCGGTGAGGCGTTCGAGGTCGGCGATGTCGCGCAGGAGCGCACGCAGTCGGTCGCGTTTCATCTGCGCGCGGTATAAATCTTCGACCGCCGACAGCCGCGCCTCGATCACGCCACGCTCCATCGACGGTCGGAGCACCCACGTGCGCAGCAGACGCGCGCCCATCCCGTTGACGGTTTCATCAATCACGCCGAGCAGTGTGTGCGTGCGCGCGGCGTTGTTCTGCGCTTCGAACAGTTCCAGATTGCGCACCGTGACGGCGTCGAGCAGCAAGTGTTCCTGCGCCTCGAAGTAGTTGATGTCGGTGACGTGCGCGGCGGCGTCGCGCTGAGTCTCGCGGACATAGCGCAGACACGCACCGGCGGCGCTCACGGCCTCGGTCTTGCCGCCGAGTCCGAAGCCTTCGAGTGTCCGCACGCCGAACTGTTCGAGCAGCAGAGAGGCGCACGCCAGAGGCTCCCACAGCCAATCTTCGAGCGGCGTCAAGGCCATCGCACAGCCACTTCCAAAGGCAGTGCCAAAGTTGGCCTGGGCGGCGGGTAGGATGCGCGCGAGCGGCGCGTTGGAAGGTTGCCGGCGCTCGCCTTCGACGGAGAGCGGGAGCGTCGGCGCGTCGGGCCGCGTCGACTGGAACGCATCCTTGATTAACGGAGTCAGCGAAGCGGGGAAGAGAAGCTCGCGCGGGGCATAAGATTCGATGTCGGCGCGGATGCGCGCCCACGCTTCATCGCCCGCAGCCTGGGTGGCGCGGAACTCGCCGGTCGAAAGATCGAGAAATGCCGCGCCGAAGCCTTCACCACTGCCGCACACGGCAGCGAGATATGCGCACTCGCGCGCTTCGACTAACTGCGGATCGATGGCGGTGCCCGGCGTGATGACTCGCACGACTTCGCGCCGCACCAGCTTCTTCGTCTTCGTCGGGTCTTCGGTCTGCTCGCAGATGGCGACGCGGTAGCCTTTGCGGATCAGGCGCGCGATGTGGACACCGGCGGCGTGGTGCGGAACGCCGCACATCGGAATCGGGTCGCCACGCTCTTTGTGCCGCGCCGTCAGCGTAATCTCAAGTTCGCGCGCGCCAATCACCGCGTCGTCAAAGAACATTTCGTAGAAATCACCGAGGCGGAAAAAGAGGATTGTCCCCGGATGCTGCGCCTTCAGTTCGTGGTACTGGCGCAGCATCGGCGAGAGGTTGTTCGTGGTCATAGTAAAAACGGAGCGGCGAGCTGTTATGGCTCACATCAAAACGGATCGAAACCGCGGCGGCGGTGGGCACCTGCGACGGCGTTGTCGGTTGACACGGCAAAGCTACCACAGGTCAAGCCGAAAAACACGAGAGCGCGGAAAAACCGAGGAGCGTCGTCTCGATGATGATGCCGGCGACTCGCGACATCTGATCCTGTATGCTGTGAAAAATTCAAGAGACCGTCGGAGAGTTGATCAGATTCCGAGGCGATGTCGCCGGTGTTTGGCGAGATCATCAACTTCGAGGTTGATCAAGTTTACACGATGAGGTTCGACGGCTACATTCTGGTTGCGTCAAGCGTGAGCGATAGGGTTGAGCCTCGCGCCCGCCGACTCAGCCGAAGAAGATTTCGGCGACGCGGTAGATGTCCTCATCAAGCGGCTTGAGTTTATCGACCGCCTCGTCGAGCGGAACGCTAACGATCTGGTTGCCGCGCAGGGATGTCATCTGGCCCCACTCGCACGCTTCGACCATCTCAAAACTCTTGACCCCGAAGCGGGTCGCCAGGACGCGGTCGAACGCCGTCGGCGTGCCGCCGCGCTGAACGTAGCCGAGGTTGGTGACACGCGCCTCGAGGCCGGTGCTGGACTCGATCTCGCGGGCGAGGTAGTAGCCGATTCCGCCGAGGCGGTTATGACGGTAAATCTCGGCGTAAGTTTCCGGGCCGAGAAAGTTTTCGTCCTCGTGCGGCTTCGCGTCTTCGGCGACCACGACAATTGAAAATGCGTGGCCCTGTTCCTCTCGGTGGCGCAGGAACTCGCCGACGCGCGACATACGGAAGGGATGCTCCGGAACGAGCACGACATCGGCACCGCCCGCGATGCCGCCGTAAGCGGCGATCCAGCCGGAATGTCGGCCCATCACTTCGATCACCATCACGCGATGGTGCGACTCGGCGGTCGAGTGCAGGCGGTCGACGGCGTCTGTGACCACGGTGACAGCGGTGTCGAAGCCGAACGTAAAGTCTGTGCCACACAGATCGTTGTCGATGGTCTTAGGGATGCCGACCACCGGATAGCTGAAGTCGCGCCACATGTCGCGCGCCGCGCGCAACGTGCCTTCGCCGCCGACGACGATCAGTGCGCTCAGTTGATGCTTCTTCCAATTCTCCTCGATCAGCGCGAGGTTGTTGGCGTCGTCTTCGGGGTTGACGCGGGAAGTGCCGAGGATCGTCCCACCGCGCGGGAGGATGCCGCGCACAGACTCGCGTGTCAGAACCTCGATCTCGTTTTTAATGAGTCCGCGCCAGCCGTTCTTGATGCCCATGATTTCGGCGCCGGTGGGCATCGCGCGCCGCACCACCGCGCGGATGACGGCGTTGAGCCCCGGACAGTCGCCGCCACCGGTCAGAATCCCGATTCTTGTACTCATCTTGAAAACCAATCGACCAAACTATCGAAATGTTTCGACTCAAATTTGCGTTGTGAAATATGCCAACTTATAATCGCGCCACTGAATACCGACTGTCAAACATGATGGAAAGTAACCGCCGCGTTGATGAAACGGATCGAGCCTTGTGTCTTGAAGAGGACGTACCGGAACAATCCGGGCCACTGATTCTGAGCCTTGATATGGCGACCGAGACGAGAAGCGTAGCCGTTGCGCGTGGCCCGCAGGTGCTCGCCGTCGAGAGCTACGAAGGGCGGAGTCAAAGCGCGCGGGACGTGTTGAGCGCGGTAGATGATGTATTGCGTCGCGCCGACGCTTTGATCTCTGACGTGGATCTGTTTGCCGTCACCAGGGGGCCGGGCAGTTTCACCGGCCTGCGCTCCGGTCTGGCGACGATCAAAGGCTTCGCCGCGACGCTCGCACGCCCGGTCGTCGGCATCCCGACGCTGCACGCCGTCGCCCGCGCGACCCGGTGCGAAGGGCGCGTGTTAGCCGTCATCCCGGCGGGACGCGGGGAAGTGTACGCACAGTTGCTTGACCTCCCGAAGAGCCACGGCCCGATGGTTGAATTGACCGAGCCGGTGCATGTTCCTCCGCAAGCCATGCTCGAAGCGGCGCGCGCGAGTGGCGGGGACGTGCTGTGGGCCGGGTCGGGCGCGCTTCTTCACGCCGAGAGCATCAGGGAATTTGCTTTACAACAGACGATCAGGTGGCGCGACGCGGCCACGCTCTTCGGCGTGGACGAGACAGATGCGCCGTGCTGGAGTCTGGCGAATGCTCTGTGCTCGCTCGCCGAAGCCATCGCGCGGGTCGCACTGGAGAAGTTCATGCTTAATCAAACCGTCAATGCTGATTTGTTGCAGGCACTCTATGTGCGCGCTTCGGATGCGGAGTTGAATGAGAAATGGCGAGTGTCAAACCCGATCACGGTGCCGTGAGCTGCGAGCACGGCATTTACCTGATGACCGAACACGATTTGTTGGAGGTCGTCGAAATTGAGGAATCATGCGCGCTCAGCCGTTGGGGATGGGACGCCTACCGCGAGGAACTGGGTCGGCCCGAATCGATGATGTACGTGGCGCGGTGGCGTCGACCAAATCCATTGACGGAGAGACTGGTCGCGGGCTTTCTCGCGGCCCGCGTGACGGCTGGCGAGATGCATATCAATAACGTCGGGGTCATTGAACAGGTGCGCGGGCGCGGCATCGCCAGCGAGTTACTCAGCGTCGCGGTGGCCGATGCGTTGAGTCGTGGCGTCGTCTCCGCGGTCTTAGAGGTGCGCGCCGGTAACATGGCGGCGCAGTCCCTCTACCGGCGGCACGGCTTTGAAATTGCTGGGCGCCGCCGCGACTACTACTCTCGTCCGACCGAAGACGCGCTGGTGATGACCGCCGCCTTCGGGCGACGGGCTTGATACGATGATTGGTTTAAGTTACCATTTTGTTACTGACCCGAACCACGGCACATGTCTTTCGATTTCTCTGTGCCAAAAGAATGAGCAATTCACCTGACGTACTGAAAGGAGGCTTCCCTGATATGGAAATAACCAAGACGGACAGTTTGAAGGAACAACTGATGGTGAGCGACCCGGAGTTCCGCGAGTTGGCGCGGGAGCATGGCCGTTACGAGGAACGTTTGCACGAACTTTCGGCGCTCGCTTACCCGAGTGACGAGGAGCAGCTTGAAGAAGTCACGTTAAAGAAGAAGAAGTTAGCCGTTAAGGATCAGATGCACGCAATTGTTTTGCGACACCAAAGGTCCGAGAGCACCGCCCATTAAGAACGCCGGCGCACACCTCGGCGGATCAGATTTTTAATTTGCCAGAGACGTAAACGGGGACGCACATCCGCATAGGCCGCGCCCCCGTTTGTGTTAGACGTGCGGGTTGCCTGAAGATCAGCGGGCGAGCAACTCCACACATCAAGTCGAAATGAACATAGCGCGAGATGGAATGGCGTGGGTGCTGGTACCGCTCCTCGGTTGTCTGGCGGCGGCGGCCCTCGGTTACTGGTGGTGGTGGCCGGCGTTGATCTTCGCGGGGGCGTGGCTGTTGCTCGCCGCGTTTATGGCGTACTTTTTCCGCGACCCACGGCGCGCGCCGCCCGTCGACTCAAGCGTCGTGGTCTCGCCGGCGGACGGTCGTGTGACGCGTGTGGAACATCTGGTGCCGGCAGACGCGAACTCGCCTCAGGTCGTCAGTATTTTCCTCTCGCCGTTCGACGTACATATCAACCGCGCTCCCATCGCCGGTCAAATCACGGACGTCACTTACACGAAGGGTCGTTTCATGATTGCGACGCGCGATGAAGCGAGTCTCGTCAACGAGCAGAACGCGCTGACGATTGAGGGCGAGCGCGTGACCGTCGTGTGCAAGCAGATCGCCGGAGTTTTAGCGCGACGCATCGTATGTTGGAGAAGGGTCGGCGACCGTCTTCAACTCGGTGAAAAATTCGGGCTGATTAAGTTTAGTTCACGTACTGATTTGGTTTTGCCGGCCGAGGTCGAAGTGACGGTGGCGGTGGGCCAGCGCGTCCGCGGCGGGGTCAGCATCATCGGGAGGCTCCGGCCATGATGTCAGACGCCGCACCGGAGACTCCCCAGCCGACCCTGCCCGACCCCGCCCGCCGCGGTATCAAAAAGGGTCTCTACCTGCTGCCGTCGGCGTTCACGGCAGCGAACGTCGGGATGGGGTTTTACGCGGTGATGGGGGCACTGCGCGGGTTCCAACTGCTGAGCGATGGCAACGAATATGATTTGCTGCGCGCAACCGCGCATTTCGATAATGCCGCGCGGGCTATCGGCTGGGCCGTGCTCTTCGACGCGCTGGACGGCAGAATCGCGCGGATGACCAAGACGACGACGGAGATTGGCATTCAGTTCGATTCAATCGCTGATGTTTTGACTTTCGGCATTGCTCCGGCGGTGCTGGCCTATGCCTGGGGATACGGGGCGTCGCTGGCGGAAGGTAGTGCCCTGCATAAACTCGGCTGGTTTTTGTCCTTTATGTTTTTGATTTGCGGCGCCTTCCGGCTCGCGCGCTTTAATGTGCAGGCGACGCGCCCGCGCCCGCTCGCTGAAGGCACCGTCAAGGTTGATAAGAAAAGTTTTGTTGGTTTGCCGATACCGGCGGCGGCAGGGCTGATTGCCGCCATCGTCCATTTTACGCCGCAACCGCTGTCTGTGTACGGGCCTGGACCAGGACAGGTGTACAGTGGGCTGTTAATGATCTTGATCGCGTTGCTGGCGACGCTGATGGTCAGTACGGTGCGCTACTCAAGTTTCAAGTCGGTGGGTGCCGAACGGCGCAGCACACGGATCGTCATCGTGCTGATCGCCGCGGTTGGGATGCTCGTGTGGCTCTACTCACGTTATGTGTTGCTCACTATCGTTTCGCTGTATGTCTTTCACGGTGTCGGCCTGCGCTTGGTCAGTCTCCTTCGACGCCGTTCCGTTACATCTCAGAGCACTTGAATACTGATGGCGGGATTTGGCCACGCGCCGTGCGGATTTAACGCGGCGGCGAAATCAAACCCTGATGAAACTAAGGCCCACTTGTCTGGTTGGCGAAAGCCAACAGTCCACGACGTGTGGTGATGAACAAAAGTCCTCCGGCGGTGACCGGAGAGGCGGACGTATTGTTGTCGTCGCCAACCGTAAGTTTGTTTAATAACTTCCCGTCTTTCAAATCAAGCACGATACATGCATCACCTGTCAGAGGGGTCAGTAAAGCTTCGTCGGCGGTGACTAACGGTTGGGCCGAAATCCTTCCGGCGAGCTGTCTCTTCCACAGACGCCCTCCGTCATCTGGTGAAAGGAAATATACGAAGTTATCGAGGGAGGCGACGAGCACACCGGCCGGCGTATGGACAACCGACTGGACTTCCGCGCCGGTTCTGACTCGCCAGAGAAGTTGCCCACGGCGTGCGTCCAACGCGTAGACATGATTATCGGCGGATCCGAAATAAACCTTGCTGTTAAAGATTGAGGCCGAACCGCGCAACGCGCCCCGTGTCCGATAACGCCAATTGATCGCTCCCGTCTTTTTATCCAGGGCATACATATCGCCCTTCATGTTTCCCAGAAATAGTAGGTCGTTGTTATTGACGGGGCGAAATTCGAACGGCTCGCCAAAGTGTTTGGTCCATAAAATGTCGCCGGTAAGCTTGTTTATCGCATACACACGCCCGTCTCTGCCTGCGCCGTACACGTTCCTCAGATCCGATGTTAAAGCGCCTCGCAATGGTAGCGGAAGGATTCTTTCCCACATGGTGAGACCGCTATTGAGGCTGAGCGCGCGGACGACACCTTTTGACTGTGAGCGGAATCCGCTATTTGCTTTCCCTGATTCGGATGCGACAAAGAGTGCCTTTTCATCGGCCACCGGAGAGGCCGAGATGTGTCCACCCGTCTCTGATTTCCAGATCAACTCACCATCATCTCCGTTTAGTGAAACGATTTGGCCGGAAGAGAACGGCACATAAATCGTTCCATCTCGGACTGCGGGTGTAAAGTCGACGGTTTCTTCCGTCTCGTACTGCCATTTCGCCATGAAGGGTTGAGAGAGCGCGAGACGTTCTTCCGAGCGTGCCGATGGCATACAGAGGGAGGTGAAAAAAACAAGATTCAGTAGCAAGAATGTGATTACAATATTCCTGCCACCGCCAAGCCGGCACCCTGGACGGACACCATGTAAACTACGGACCAGTAAAGGGAAGAGAGACATAATTATCAAGGCAAAAGTAAAAAGGCAAAAGGCAAAAGGCAAAAGTGAAAACCAATTAGTGACAGTGCTTTTATTCGACTCTCGTACTGAAAAACTTTTGCTCAAGTGCTCAAGTAATAAACAGGCCGTTTTGATAGCCCTCGGCAAGGGCGTGTGATTATAATCGAAAAAATAATTGATCGCGCGGTGATATGACGCGCGCCGCTCCATGGAGGTTTACTAACTTTGGACGAAATGACACGACGCCAAATTATTCTGATACTTGATTTCGGATCCCAATACACACAGCTGATCGCGCGCAGAGTGCGAGAGGCGGGAGTCTACTGCGAAATACTACCTTACAACACGCCCCTCGCCTCTCTGCTCGCTTATCAACCAAAAGGCTTAATCCTTTCGGGCGGACCATCGTCGGTTTATGACACGGACGCGCCACATTTAGAGTCCGATGTTATCACTGGAATCAAATGCCCGATCTTAGGAATATGTTACGGTCTGCAATTGATCGCTTCTTATTTGGGTGGAGAGGTCAAGCCCTCCGGGAACCGCGAGTACGGACACGCCCGCTTACAGATTGTGGCTGACGACAGTCCGCTATTTCTCGACATTCCATCCGAGATCGACGTGTGGTTGAGTCACGGAGATCACCTCACAAACTTGCCAGAAGGGTTCCGCTTAACGGCTCGCACAGGCGGAGCGCTTAACGCAATGGAGAGCTTAAGCAGACGCATATTCGGCGTCCAATTCCATCCGGAAGTGGCCCACACGCCGCTGGGCGCTCAGATTCTAAAGAACTTTCTCTACCGCGTGTGCAGAGTTGAGAGCGATTGGAGTCCGTCTTCGGTCATCAGAGAGCAGATTCAAAAGATCAAGGAGCAGGTCGGGTCAAAGAACGTCGTCTGCGGACTTTCGGGGGGCGTCGATTCAACTGTGGCGGCGGCGTTAGTGCATCAAGCGATAGGTCTGCAGCAGTATTGTATCTTTGTGGATACAGGGCTTTTAAAGGAAGGTGAGGTTGCCCTTACTGGCTCCCTCTTAAAGCAGTACATGAAGCTTAACGTAATCGGCGCACAAGCCGGCGAAAAATTCCTGAAAGGTCTCACAGGAGTCATCGACCCGGAAGCCAAGCGGCGCACCATCGGACGTATTTTCATCGAGGTATTTGAAGAAAAGGCGCGTCGCATCGGAAACGTTGAGTTTTTAGTTCAAGGGACGCTCTACCCCGACGTGATCGAATCAGTCTCAGTGCGTGGCCCGTCGGCTGTGATCAAGAGCCACCATAACGTCGGTGGACTGCCGGAGAAAATGAATCTAAAGATCATCGAGCCCTTACGGGAATTGTTCAAGGATGAAGTCAGAATCATCGGTCGCGAATTAGGCGTGCCGGAGCAGATTCTGCTGCGTCACCCATTTCCAGGACCGGGGATGGCCGTTCGCATCATCGGCGAAGTGACACACGAATCTTTAAGAATGGTGCGGGCGGCTGATACGATTGTCGAGGAAGAGATACGCAGGGATAATCTGTACGATGCAGTGTGGCAGGCCTTCGCCGTTCTGTTACCGGTTTCGACGGTGGGCGTGATGGGGGACTTTCGCACCTACGAACAAGTGATCGCGGTGCGCGCGGTGACGAGCGTCGATGGAATGACGGCAGACTGGGCGCGCTTACCACACGATACTTTAAGCAGAATCTCAACACGCATTGTGGCGGAGGTGCGCGGCATCAATCGAGTGGTTTACGATATTAGCTCGAAACCGCCCAGCACCATCGAGTGGGAATGATCGTGATGCCGGTCTCTTAATCTTTGCGGTGAGTTGCCGATGAGATCCGGGGCCTCGTTCACCCGACGCACGCGGCTTCGTTGTGCCGCTATATGTTGAGGGCTTGAGGGCGCGCGGGTACGTGATATAGTATCGGCGCTCCAAGAGTTCTGAGGCGTCGAGTTCCGGCTTAGTTAACAGTCCCGCGCGATGCACAATCAAGACTTCGTTCACCTACACCTCCATACCGATTACAGCCTGCTCGACGGGGCGATACAGGTCAAACCGCTTGCCAAGCGAATCACGGAACTCGCCATGCGGTCGTGCGCGATCACGGATCACGGGAATCTCTATGGCGCGATGTCGTTTTACCACGCGATGAAAAATCAAGGCATCAAGCCGATCATCGGCTGCGAGGTGTACATCACGCGTGGCAGTCGTTTGGATCGAGAGAGAGGGGCGCTCGCGACCGGAGAGAAAGTTAACTACCACTTGATTCTGCTGGCGAGAGATTTGGAAGGGTACCATAACCTGATCCGCCTAACTTCGAGAGCATACACAGAGGGTTTTTACTATAAGCCGCGTATCGACCGGGAATTGCTCGCTAAACACTCCAGAGGGTTAATCGGCCTCTCGGCCTGCATGTCAGGAATCCCTTCGGCACTGCTCGCCCGTGGGGCGTGCGAAGAGGCGGAAAAGGCCGCGCTTGAATTTGAAGAAATACTCGGCAAAGGAAGCTACTACCTTGAAATTCAAGACCACGAGCTGGAGGCGCAGAGACGTATTCACAAACCGCTGGTCGAATTGTCTCGACGCACCGGCATCCCTCTGGTGGCGACTAATGACGCTCACTATTTAAACCCCGAAGACCATAGAGCGCACGATGTGCTGCTGTGCATCGGGAGCGGTAAGACAGTCAAAGACCCCAATCGTCTGCGCTACGGCTCTCCTAATTTCTATGTGCGGTCGGCGAAAGAGATGTGGTCGATTTTCGGCGAAGAGTTGCCGGAAGTGCTGACGCGTACGTTGGATATCGCCGACATGTGCCAACTGAGTTTGCCGGAGGGTGCTAATCACTTACCCGTCTTTCCGATCCCGGAAGCGGAAGGCCACCTCACGCTGGACGAATATTTCGAAAAAATGGTGAGAAACGGTTATGAGAAAAGACGTGATTCCGTGTGGGAGCAAGTGCGCGCACGCGGAGAACTCCGCCATTCGCTCGGTGAATATCAGGAAAGAATCTCCAGCGAGATAGCGATGATTAAGCGGATGGGATTTTCAAGCTACTTCCTCATCGTCTGGGACTTTATCAAGTACGCGCGCGATCATGGAATACCGGTCGGCCCTGGTCGCGGTTCGGCCGCCGGCTCGCTCGTTGCTTACTGTCTTGAAATCACCGACGTCGACCCGCTCCAATATAATCTCCTCTTTGAAAGATTCCTGAATCCCGACCGGGTATCAATGCCCGACATTGATATCGATTTCTGCGTCCGTGGGCGTGACAAGGTGATCCAGCATGTCTCTGAATTGTATGGGCGCGATTCAGTGTGTCAGATCATTACATTCGGCACACTCGCCTCGAAGGCCGCCATTAAGGATGTCGGTCGAGCATTAGACATGCCGTATGTCGAAGTCGAGAGAATCGCTAAAATGATTCCGCCGCCCGTCAGAGGCCGCAACGTCAGCATCACACAAGCCCTGGAGCAGGTGCCTGAGTTGCGTGGGGCCGTCGAAGATAACCCGCAGGTAAAAGAATTGATTGATCTGGCGCGACGCTTGGAGGGGTGCGCCCGTCACGCCTCGGTACACGCCGCGGGGGTCGTGATTTCGCCGGCTCCGCTGGAAGAGTTAGTGCCCATCGCGGTTTCTTCGCGGGATGAATTAACGACGCAGTACGCCATGTCCGACCTGGAAAAGACGGGCATGTTGAAGATGGACTTTCTCGCGTTAACGGCACTGACGGTTATAAGCGACTGCTTAAATACTGTAAAGCAATCGCTTAATGCGAGGGTTGATTGGTCAGGTATTAAGCTTGATGATGCGCTCACGATGAAGCTGTTTGCGGAGGGGCGAACCGAAGCCGTCTTCCAGTTCGAATCGACGGGCATGCAGGAGATCTGTCGCCGCCTTAAGCCGCAGGGGCTCGAAGATTTGGCGGCTTTGAACGCGCTCTACCGCCCAGGGCCGTTGGATGGCGGGATGGTGGATGATTTCATCGAAAGACATCACGGACACAAGTCTGTCAGGTACATTGTGCCGGAGATGAAGGAGATTCTTTCAAACACCTACGGCATCATTGTCTACCAGGAACAGATCATGCAGCTGGCGCAAAAGCTGGCCGGTTTCAGCTTAGGTGAAGCGGATTTGATGCGGCGCGCCATGGGAAAGAAGAAGCGCGAGGAAATGGCTCTCCATGAAGAGCATTTTTTAAGCGGAGCTGGCGCGTGTGGGATGAAGCCGGAGAAGGCCCAGCAGATCTTCAAACTGATGGCCCAATTCGCTGACTATGGGTTCAACCGAAGTCATAGCGTCGCCTATGCATATCTAGCATTCCAGACGGCTTATCTCAAAGCGCATTTCCCCGAGCATTTTTACGCCGCGGTGCTCTCCAACGAACTTGAGAACAGTGAGAAGCTGTTCAAATACAGCAATGAATTGAGAGGACAGGGGATCCGTCTGCTGCCACCGGATGTCAACGAAAGTGGCGCCGGATTTACTCCGCTCAAAGGTGCCATACGCTTCGGATTGGAAGCCATCAAAGGCGTCGGGCATTCGACTGTGATTGCCATCATTGAGGCGCGTCGCCACGCCACGTTTACCTCGATATTTGATTTTGCGGAGCGTGTATGTCAACGCGCGCTTACTAAGCGAGTGCTGGAGAGCCTTGTTTCGGCGGGAGCCTTCGATTCGTTGAACCATGCGGATGGTATGGATCGACATCTCTGGCGTGCGAAAAACTTTGCCGCCGTTGATAATGCCTTAGCCCTTGCGTCGCGTGCACAGAAAGATAAGACGGTTGGTCAAAGCGGACTTTTTTCAAGCGAGATGGTTGGAATACAAGATACCGGATCGGTTACTTTACCGAATGTCGAAACCTGGAGCCACACCAAGCTTCTCGTCGGTGAGAAAAGCTCCATCGGGTTTTACATTACGGGCCACCCGCTGGAAAATTATGAAGACACGTTAAAAGAATTAAACTGCGTGTGCATCGCTAATTTGTCCACGGTGCAGAGTGGCACTCACGTGCAGGTTGGGGGGATCGTCACGTCGATGCAGACACGTGTCTCCAAAAAGGGTGACCGGTTCGCTTTATTTCGCTTGGAGGATCAAGTCGGCGGAGTAAAGTGCGTAGTGTGGCCCGAGGCTTTTAAAAAATATAAAAACTTTGTCGAGGACGACGCTGCCGTACTGATCTCCGGACGCCCCGATTCGGGCGAAGAGACATGTACCGTAATAGTTGATGAAATACATAAGCTGGACGATGTTCTCCAACGCAGGGCCACCTTTATGTTGGTTCGAATTCCACAAAAACATTTATCGCAGATACATTTACAGAAGGTGTGGCGGGTGCTTGAAAGACACAGAGGGGAATGTGAAGTAATGCTTGAAATGATGCTCGGGGATGGGGTATGGGTTAAGTCAAAAGCTCATGGCGCCTTACGTGTCACAGGTAGTTATGAGCTACAGACAGCCCTCCAGGAGTGTGGGTGTCAGATTGAGTGGTTAAATTAAATGCGATCAGCGGGACGAGTACGGAAAACCATAGCCCGCTGCATAGCGTGTAAGGTTGGGAAAAAGGAACAGCATTAATGGATGCGTCTATGTCGGACGAGAGCGCAAATTCCAGTGTATCGGCATTTGAGCGGGTCCAACTCGCACGCCACCCTGAGCGCCCGTACACCATTGATTATATCGAGTATTTGTTTGAAGATTTTGTGGAGTTGAAGGGAGACCGTAGGTTCGCGGATGATCCGGCGTTGGTCTGCGGGATGGCTCTGTTTCATGGACGTCCGGTCGCCGTCATCGGACATCAAAAAGGTCGCGATATTAAACAACGCCGTCATCGCAATTTCGGAATGCCTAAGCCCGAAGGTTATCGCAAGGCATTACGTGTGATGAACACGGCTGAAAAATTTGATCGTGCGGTCATCACTTTTGTTGATACTCCCGGGGCTTATCCGGGGATTGATGCCGAGGAGCGAGGTCAGGCGGAGGCGATTGCCGTCAACCTGCTGGTCATGTCACGTCTAAAAGTACCCATCGTGGTGGCGATCATCGGCGAAGGGGGATCGGGCGGGGCCTTGGGTATCGGAGTGGGCGATAAAACCATTATGTTTGAAAACGCAGTCTATTCCGTCATTTCGCCGGAAGGGTGTGCCGCTATTTTATGGAAAGACTCGTCAAAAGCATCGCAGTCGGCTGAGAGCTTGCGGCTGACAGCCAGGGACCTCTACCGTCTTGGGGTGGTCGATGTCGTTGTGAGAGAACCTTCTGAGGGCTCTCACACTTCGCATCAGGAATCCGCACGGTTGCTTGATGAGTCAATTCTCAATGCGTTAAATGAAGTTAGCAAAATCCCTTCGGCTGAAAGAATTGCCCAGCGCTATCAGAAGTTGAGGCACATGGGAGATGGGAAATTTTTATAGCTCGCGAGTTAACCTAAATCTTTCGGTGTCGGCGCGCCGACACCGAAAGAGATGTGGTTCTGATTCGAGTCGGCGGAGGTGACCGAAGCGCGGCCACTGAGGTGGCAGTTGAGAGAGAGAGACTTTGTCGAGAAAAAGCTTTTAAGGTGATGAGCTAAGTTAAGAGCGATATATGCTGAGGTACGTTAATATACATAATTTTGCCATCATCGAAAAGATCAGCATTAGCTTTGGCGAAGGGCTGAATTTGCTGACCGGCGAAACCGGTGCTGGGAAGTCGATTATTGTCGACGCGCTTGAGGTTCTGCTTGGTGGGAGAAGCTATCACAACTCGATCAGATCGGGTGAAAGCACATCCGTGCTTGAGGCTGTGTTTGAACTGCCAAGCGAAAAAGGAAAACGTGTTGAGGAAATTCTACAGAGCGTTGGGGTGGAGATATCGGAGGACGGGGAGTGGGTCATCCGCCGAGAGATAAATATGAATGGACGCAATCGAGCGTTTATCAATGACCGGCTGGTGACATCCTCAACGATTAAATCCATCCAGCCTGATCTGCTTGAGATACACGGTCAGGGAGAACACCAAATCCTGTCGGCGGTTGAGTCGCACCTTGATCTGCTGGATCATTACAGCCGGTGCGAATCTTTGCGGAGACAGGTCGACAGTGCGTTTTCGCGTTGGCGCACCGCACACGAAGCGCTTAAGAATCTGGATAGTTATGTGAGAGAGAATGAGCGCCTCGCGAGCTTGCTCCGCTTCCAGATCGAAGAGATCGAAAGGACCGCGCCGCGAGCCGGGGAGTATGAGGAGCTTGAGTCGGAAAAGCATTTGATTCTACATGCCGAGCGGGCGCTTGAACTCAGCGTCGGTGCATACAACGATTTGTATGAGAATGATCAGAGTGTCCTCCAACAGTTGGCCTCGATTGGACGGCGTCTCAGTGAACTGGCGCGTCTGGATGATCGCGCGGCGACGGCTTTGAACGACCTCGAAACGGTCAGATTCACTCTCACCGATATCGCACACGGACTGCTTCGCTACAGTGACTCGATAAACTTTTCACCACAGCGACTTGGTGAGATCGAAAACCGTCTGTCCGAACTGGATCAGCTGAAGCGTAAATATGTCAGCCGCGTCGATGGTTTCGATGCCCTGGTGCAAGAGATGTATGCGCAACTGCGTCAGCTTGAGGTGGCGACAGCGAGGCGTGAAGAGCTGGCCGCTGAAGTCGAAGACGCGAAGACTGAATATGAACCGCACGCTCTACGGTTGAGTGCCGAACGCCGGAACGCCGCACCTCTGCTTGAGAGTCAAATGGTCAGAGAGTTGCGCGAAGTGGCGTTGGAAAACGCTGCTTTCGTCGTGCGAGTCGAATCCGCTCGGCCCGGTAGTGTGTCAACTAATGCTGTCGACAACGATCTGGCGTCCGGGGCAGGAGATGGTCGAAATGGTTCGGGCATTCCTTTCATGTCACCCCACGGGGCTGATCGCGCCGAATTTCTGTTTTCGGCTAATGTCGGGGAGAAGCCACGGCCGTTAGCGAAAGTCGCCTCCGGCGGCGAGCTTTCGCGTCTGATGCTCACCTTACGAAACGTCTGCGGCTATGAGCGGGGTTCTGAACATGGCACCGGCGCTGAAACGATAATTTTTGACGAAGTGGATACGGGCATCGGTGGGCGTGTGGCGGAAGCAGTCGGTCGGAGACTGAAGTCGGTGGCAGAGCAGCGTCAAGTTCTCTGTGTCACACATCAACCACAAATCGCGCGCTTCGCCCATCATCATTACGTTGTGACCAAAGCTGTCAGCCGGGGGCGCACCGTGGTCAGTGTCGGTCAGTTGAGTGGCGAGGAAAGAATCGGTGAGTTGGCCCGTATGATTGGTGGGTCAGAAAGCATCGAGGCGGCGCGCCAGACCGCGCGTTGGATGTTGGACGCAGCCTCAGAGAGCGTCCTGCGCAAAGGCCGTAAGAAGCGGTCCCAACAGGCGCATCCTTAACAGACAGATGCGCGGTCACTGATCGGATTTTGATGCGGGGTTGAATAAAGCAGAAATTCTTTGGGACATCACTCCATTGGCTTGCCACGGAAGGGCATTACTGATGAGTTCTAAGCGTGTGTATATCGAGACCTTCGGATGTCAGATGAATGTTGCGGATACGGAGCGAGCTGTCACCAGACTGCGCGCTTCCGGGTACGACATACTGGACAGCCCTGAGAGCGCGGATATCTTGCTCTTTAACACTTGTTCGGTGAGGGCGAGGGCGGAGCAAAAGGTTTATAACCGGATTGGTGAAACTCTCAAAAAAGCGGGGAAGGTCGAGAAGATCATCGGTGTAATGGGATGCGTGGCCCAACTCGAGGGGGACTCGATCTTTGAACGCGCTCCGAAAGTTAATTTAGTTGTCGGGACACGGGCGGTGGATCGTCTGCCGGAGATTATTGGCCGCGTCTTGGATGGAGAGAAGAGAGCGAGCGATTTGGGTGAGCGTCGCCTTGACGAAGGCCTGGACATCTCTCCGGCGGAGCGGCATTCGCCTTACGTGGCGTTCGTGCCGATCATTGAGGGGTGCAACAAGTTCTGCACGTACTGCATCGTGCCATATTCGCGGGGTCGGGAGAGAAGTCGTTCGGCGACGGCGATTCTCAGTGAAGTGAACCGCCTGCATGCGGATGGTTACCGGGAAGTGCATCTCATCGGGCAGAATGTCAACAGCTACCGGCCGTCGAATGATGTGGGTTTGGAAAACTTTACCGGCGCCACTCCTTTTTCAAGATTGCTGCGTGCGGTTGCCGGAACGGGAATCGCCCGGATTAAATTCACGACCTCTTTCCCGCGCGACTTTCATCCGGATATAATGACCGCGATTGAAGAGCAACAGAATTTGTGCGACTGGATTCATCTGCCGGTGCAATCCGGGAGTGACCATATTCTGCGCCGGATGCGACGCGGTTACAACGCCGATTATTACAAGCGTCTGGTTGATGTGATTAAGCAGGCAAAGAGACCTGTCGCCTTCACCAGTGACATCATCGTCGGCTTTCCTGGCGAAACTGATGAAGAGTTCGAGCAGACCTTAAAGTTAATCGAGCATTGTCGGTACGATGCTATTTACATCTTCAAGTATTCTGAAAGACGGGGCACGCCAGCCGCAAAGCTGACAGACGACGTGCCCTCTGACGTTAAAGCCGCGCGGTTCCAAGCCTTGAGTAGCATGCAGAAGACGATTCAGGGACGCATTCACAAATCTCTGATTGGAAAAACGCTTGACGTGCTGGTGGAAGGGGAGAGTGCTAAGTCCGCACTCGACATGACCGGGCACAGCACGTGTCATAGAGTAGTTAATTTCAGTGGCGGACACTCTCTAGCGGGCCGTGTGGTGCAGGTGCGTGTGACTGATGCGAAGGTCAACAGTTTGTACGGCGAGTTGATGAATTAGGAGCGTACCTTTTGGTTGTCGGAGAGTGAGAGGGGGCCTTTAATGGACATCGAAGTTAAAATCAGAGGGCTCATGATGGACCCCAGTAATGGAACGCCCATCATCATCTTAAAGGACGTGAACAGCGACACGATGCTGCCGATTTGGGTCGGGGCGTACGAGGCGAATGCGATCGCCCTGGAGATTGAAAAAATCGCTCCCCAGCGTCCGATGACGCACGATCTCTTACGCAACTTAATCATTGAGATGGGGGCACAAGTCGTCCGTGTGGTGGTCACGGACCTGCGTGACAACACATTTTTCGCCATTATCGAGATGCGCAGTAGCGTCGACGAGTTGATCTTGCTCGACGCGCGACCTTCCGATGCTATCGCCCTCGCTCTGCGCGCAGACTGCCCCATCTTTGTCAGTGAAGAGGTCATCAGCGCTTCCAGAAACACAGTCGAAAACACTGACGTGAGGGAATCCGCGAGTTCCGTGGAAGACGAAGAGTGGCCGGACGTAATCGGAGAAGCGGGTGACTTACCAATGTGAAGGGGGAAGTAATCAATGTCCGCTAACGGCTCTGGCATGGTCGTCAAAAACATCTCCTCCAGACAGTGTGTGGTGATTGCCATCGCGAATCAAAAGGGGGGGGTTGGTAAGACCACTACCGCGATTAACCTCTCTGCGGCATTAGCGCGGGGGGGGCGCCGCGTTTTACTGCTTGATTTAGACCCACAAGGGAATAGCTCGATATCTTTTCTTGACCCTGCCGAGGTTGGAGAGTCGGCTTATGATTTGATGATTGACGGACAAGGGGATGTCGC
>JACDEG010000430.1 GCA_013816505.1 Pyrinomonadaceae bacterium
TTCTTCATCCTTGCTGAGCAGCTTGACGTCGTCAACACGCTGCCCCGGATCGGCCGCCATCGCATCCAACATCACCTCGAAGTGGCGCATCATCCGCTCAATCATCGCCCTGTCGTAAATGTCGGCGTTGTACACCACGGTTCCGGACAGTCCGCCCGCCCCGCCTTGTATGGAAAGATTTATGTCGTATTTACCATAGCCGAGATTAGTGTCGATCACGCGCGCCTTCACGTCTCCCAGTTCGAGCGTCGGCGGCTCTCGCTCTTCATACTGGAAAAGCACATCAAAGAGCGCCGTCCGGCTCATGTCTTTTTCGGGATTCAACTCCTGCACCAGCATATCAAACGGCATCTCTGCGTGCGCTCGCGCCTGCTCGACCGTTTTCGTCAACTCAGCCAGAAATGTGCGGAACGAGGGATTCCCCGCCAACCGGCTGCGCAGCACCACGAGATTGGCGAAAGAACCTACCACCTTCTCTGTTCCCGGCTGAACGCGGCCCGACTCGCCCGTACCGACGACGATTTCATCCTGCCTCGCATACCGGTGCAGGAGCACCTTGAAGGCTGCCAGCACTACTGCGAACGTATTAGAACCTTCTTCCTCACTGAGAGCCTTGAGGCCTCGCGTTAGCTGCTCGCCCAATTTGAAGGTGTCGCGGGCGGCGGTATAGGTGTGAACCGCAGGCCGCGGGCGATCCTCCGGCAGCTCCAGCGCCGGCAGTTTCCCGCGCAGCTGCCACTTCCAGTAGAAGAGGAGTGGCTCTATTGCGTCCTTGGGGAGACTGCGCTGCCACTCGGTATAGTCTGCGTGTTGAAGAGCAAGCTCCGGCAACTGCGCGGCGCATCCTGCCAGTTGCGCGTCATAGACTTCCGCCAATTCCTCGACAATCAAGTGCAGCGACTTCTTATCCGCAATGATGTGATGGATGGTCACGGCAAGCACCGATTCATCACCCTTCATTTGAAAGAGCGCTGCACGTATCGGCAGGTCGCGCTCCAGCACGAACGGTTGCCGCGCCTCCTCAAGCGCACGTGCTACGACTTGATCGAGAGATGACCGCTCGGCGTCATCCGCAAGCTCTACAACTTTCAGCTTGAGGCTTTCGTGATCACTCACCAGTTGAAGGCCTTGACCATTCTCCGTGATGATCCTAGTGCGCAGCGCCGCATGCCGGTTAATCACCGCGTTGAGGCTCGACTCAAGCACGCCACTGTCCACACGCCCGCTCAGATGTAGAATCAGTGGAATATTGTGGTAAACAGGACCCGATTCATAGACGTTTCCCGTCTCGAACTGATCAATGAACCACAGCCGCTCTTGGTGATAGGAGAGCGGAACTTTCGCTTGCTGATTCGCGACCTGTGGCAGGCTCGGAAGCTTGAACTCTTTATTGAGCTGCAGATCGGCAAGAACAGCATCGGGATCGCGCACGATGCTCTCCGCCAAGACTTGCAATCGCTCACTCATCCGCGCGATGGTGGCGGCATCGAACAAGTCTGTGCTGTAAACGAAATGGCCATGCAGCTCTCCTGAAGCCTCCCACAGATATAGATCCAGATCAGACCTCACCGCCCTGCGGTCAAAGCTCATTGGGCTTAAGCTTAGACCCGGTAGTTCAAGCGATGACCCCGACGCATTTTCAAAGATGAACATCACTTGAAAGAGCGGGTTGCGACTCAGACTGCGCTCCGGTTGCAACTCCTCGACCAGCTTCTCGAACGGCAAGTCTTGGTGCTCGTACGCCCCTAGGGCTACCTTCCGCACATTACTTAGCGATTCGCGAAAAGTAGGATTACCAGACAAGTCGGTGCGCAGCACCAGCGTGTTGACGAAGCACCCGATCAAGGCTTCGGTCTCGGCGCGGTTACGGCCTGCGATAGCTGAACCGACGACGATGTCCGCTTGGCCGGTGTAGCGCATCAGCAGCGTTTGGAAGGCTGTCAGCAGCGTCATAAAGAGCGTCGCTCCCTCCTGCTGGCTCAACGCCTTGAGCCTCTCACTCACGCCCTTAGATAGCACCACGGGCTGGCTCGCGCCCTGATAGCTCTGCACCGCTGGACGCGGGCGATCCGTCGGCAACTCCAGCACCGGCAAACTGCCGCCGAGCTGCTCCTTCCAGTAAGAGAGCTGCCTTTCCAACACTTCGCCACGCAGCCATTCTCGTTGCCACACCGCATAATCCGCATACTGGATCGGCAGCTCCTCAAGTGGTGAGGGCCTCCCCGCGACGAAGGCTTCGTAGAGCACGCCGAGTTCCCGAAAGAGCACACCTGCCGACCACCCATCGCTAACGATATGATGCATTGTCAACAGCAGCACGTGATCCTCTTCGCCCAGCCGCAGCAACCTAGTGCGCAGCAACGGACCGCGCGCTAAGTCGAAAGGGCGCTGCGCCTCCTCCGTAGCGAGCCGTCGCGCCCGGGCTTCGCGCTCTGGCAACTCACGGAGGTCGCTTATCGACAAGGTCGTCGTCAGGGTTGGGGCGATCACTTGGACCGGTCGCCCGTCCACCACGGCAAAGACCGTGCGCAAGGTTTCGTGGCGGCTGATAATCTCGTTGAGGCTTCTCTCCAACGCCTCTTGGTTGAGCCTGCCGGTCAGCCGAAAGGCGTCCGAATTATTGTAACCAGAGCTGCCTGGCTCCCATTGGTCGAGGAACCACAGGCGCTCCTGCGCAAAGGAAGGAGGAACGGAGTTGATCTCAACCCTTCGAAGGATTGTCCTATTTATTTGAGAGCTGTCCTTACCCTTTTTTTTGAGCCTTCGCGCCAGAAGCTCAAGCCTCTCCGGTGAAAGGTTACTAAGAGATGAATGAAGATTACTTGTTTCAGCACCCTGTTGCTTTGCTAGAGTCGAAGTGTCGCCTTGTTTAACTTGAGATGCTGGCTGAAGGTTCTCCAAATAATTCTCAAACGGCTCAACCCTGACACTGGACACGAACCTCAAGGCAGCTTCGCGTGATGCTGCTGATAATTGTTCGTACAGAGCGCGGTCCGAAAGCAATTTCCGCAGCGTCTCCTCCCACGGGTCAACATCCTGATCGGGCACGATGGGGACGGGGTTTCCCAACTCATCAAAGCGATCCTCGTACTGCTCAATCAAACGGACGGGAATGACGTAATCAACCTCCCGCTTCGTTTCGGGAAGCCCACCCGAATTACTGCCGATGACCGGAATTCCGCGGAGCATCGCTTCCGTCACTGTTAGCGGGAAATTTTCGGTCCACAGCGACGGCATCAGCAGGACGCGCGTTTGCCTGAAAATCTCGTCGATGTTATCAACCGGGGGCAGCAGTCGAATATTTGGTAATCGGCCCATCGCAACCCGATCCGCACTTGTCGTGCCCCACGTCGGCACACCCGCGAATTGAACCTCAGGCATCCGGCGTGCAAGCTCTAGGAAGATGGATATTCCTTTCACCGCGCAAGGATTAATCAGAGTGACAAAGCCATTGTCAAAGCATCCCAAGTTGGGGAAGGGTCCGGAACCGTAGACAGGAAAGGCGAGCGCGACTGAATCAAGCCCACTCCATTGCTTGATGTAATCCTTAATATGATTGCTCACGGTGACGATGCCCGCCGTTTGCCGAACGAGATCAGCTTTGGCCCGGTTCCGCAAAAAGCCTTTCGGGCCGAAGGGAAGCGACTGCGGCGTGTGAACCAGATAAACAACTCGTGCAGGGCTCGCTTCGAGAGCCGCCTCCAACATGAGTTGCCCCGGATCATCATCCGACACCAATGACCAAGTCGGCTCGAACTCACGAATCTGACCGGCCACGTAATCATGCAACCGAGAAATATCCGTGACGGCATGCACTTCGACGCCGTTGTACTGGAAGACGGCGACTGTAGAAGAAGTTGAGGTTAGGCTAATCCCTCGCGCGTCCAACTCGGAGAGGAATTGCGCCTGCGTCTTGACAGAAACTTGCATCCCGAAAGCCGGCACCACCACTCGGCAGGAGTGGCCTTTTGCGGCCAAGCCTTCGAGCAGAAGCCGGTTGGCCTTGCTTGCGCCGCCGTGTGTCGGCACATAGATCATGTTTTGGACTAATAAGATTTTCACGACCGCATACCCCTTTCAGTATTTAGACCCCTTTGATGAGCGGCGCTATCTTTTCCTACTCCGTCCGGACATCTTCTTCGCTCGCAAGTAAAGCCATCACCTCTTCATCGGAGAGCGCGTCTAACTCACTTAAGGCGGCGGCGATCTCCTGCGCGCTCGCCTGCTCCACCTGACCCTGTTTAATGACTTGGGCCAGCCCGGCCACCGTCGGCGCCTCAAAGAGATTGCGTAGAGATAAATTTGTTTGGAAGGCGTCGCATACTCTGGAAATAAGCAGCGTGCCGAGCAGCGAGTGGCCGCCTAGCTGGAAGAAATTATCGTGAACACCGACTTTGTCGATGCCGAGTGTCTGTGTCCAAATCCCGGCCAACGTTTCTTCAATCGGTGTGCGGGGCGCTGTATATGCCTCCGCCAACTCTGGCCTTGCCCGTTGCTTTTGGGATTCAAGAACTTCGAGAACCTTCTCGGCCGAATACAACTGCGTGGCGATCCGGCTCAGTAGGGCGGACCTTGTTTGTGTTCCTCCGTCGCGGATTATGCTGGAGATAGCAGGAGCCGGGTGCTCTGAGGAGTTGCCCGCAGCTGCCGTCTCCGCAGCCTCAGGATTATACCTGACCGTCGCCGCGAACTCGACGGGGAATCTGAAAAAGTATCGCGCCTCAATCGCCCTCTTAAGATTCGCCCCAATGCCCTCCAGAAAATCCAACGCCGGTCGATTCTTTCCGCTGTCAACAAACGTCACATCGACATGATCGAGACCACGCTTCTTCGCGATTTCTCCAAGCCGCGCCAGCATCTGATGCTCGACGCCTCTGCCGAGCGCACGGCAACTCAGCAAAAACGTATCGACATTGATCGACTCACTGCCGGCCCGGAAGATGACCACGCCAACCAAGCCGTAATCCCCAAAACGATCACTGACCGTAACGACGAGACATTCGGATTCGCTTGCTTGGCAGAGCGTCTGAATTTCGCCCTCCGAACGCCTCACGGTTGTGAAGTTGAATTGGTTCGTCCGCTGCGTCAGTTGTGAAACTCGCTCGATGTGTGACGGTTGTAATTCTGCAATCCGAATCTTCAACCCGAGACTCGCGAGAAAGCCGTCGAAGCTGAGAGACTCTCTGCGGACACGCTCGCGAGCGACGTTCTGTTTGTAGAGGGTGGTTCGCTTCGCATCTTCGCCGGTAATCTTCAAGCGGTCAAAAGCCCACACGTGTTTAAGAAATTCAGGAATGCGACTTGCTTCTTGCGGAAGCTGAAGCGTCAGGACTTCCGGGCAATTTGCTTGAACCTCCCCGCACGAAACCGGATCATCATCGATGAAGATAAAACTATCGAGTCCGAGTTGAAGCTCCGCTGAGAGAGCCTTGAGATTATCCGATTTAGCGTCCCAGTTGATGCGCCAGGCGACGATCTGATCTCGTTTGAGA
>JACDEG010000042.1 GCA_013816505.1 Pyrinomonadaceae bacterium
CGCAGGCGAAGTGGAAAGTAATCGCTCAACAGCGAGAGCGCGGCGGGGCCGAGAGTCGCTTCGCCGACGCCGACCATGACGCGACACGCAAATATCTCCCAGAAGCCGTCGGCAAAACCTGTCAACCCCGAAAAGAGACTCCAGATGGCGAGTCCGGCGGCAATCATTCGTTTGCGATTGACACGATCCGCGAGCCTGCCGAACGGAATGCCGAGCAATGTGTAGAAGATGACGAAAGAGGTTGAGCCAAGCAGCGCAAGTTGCAAATCCGTGAGCGCCATTTCGCGTTTGATCGGCGTGAATAGGATATAGATCAGCGAGCGGTCGAGAAAATTTAAGGTATAGACGAGCGTCAGCACACCGAGCGCGTACCACGAATACGAGGGGACTTTATTGTCCGCATCTTCGATTGTGTGCGGGTTGAGAGTTTTTTCAGCCTGCATAGAAGTTACTGAAGTTGTTGTCGGCTTCGACCCCGTGAGCGAATATGTGGCGTCGGCGGCGTTTGCCGGAAGAACCGCCAAATCTCTTCGCTGGCGTTCGGTCCTTTAGGAGCGGTGTACGACCCGTCTGTCGAGCCGCCAGACCATGCATGACCTATGTCTTGCACGATCCACTTCTCCAACAAAGGTTTGCCCGTCGCGTCGTTGTAAACATAGCGCGTGAAGTGATAGCCGTTCGGGACAGAGCCGGGCGCGATGCTGTCCGCCGTCGCATCCACTGTGTTGTTGTCGCGTGCGTCGTCAAGCAGATCGTTGGTCCGCGCCCATTGTGCGATTGTCTGGTCGCCGTTAATGGGACGAACTACCGTATCGAGCGTGCCGTGAAAAACGATGACGCGAATGGGACGGCGATGCGTTCTTGAAGCAAGGGCGCGTTGTTCAGTTTTGACGGATGCGGCAGTCATCGCTTGATAGGCTTGCAGACCCTGAGTGTCAGGATCGGGTCCGCCGCTCTTCTGCGCGGCCAATGCTCCCGCGACATTGAGCGCTGCTTTGTATTCGATTCCGGCACAGACGGCGATTGCGGCGAACATCTCCGGGTAAGCGGCTGCCATGATGGTCGCCATCGCACCGCCGGCTGACACGCCGGCGACGTAGATGCGAAGCTTGTCAACTTTGTGCGTCGAGCGAACATTGTCAACTACCGCTGCCAGCAGCGACGGTTCGCCCACGCCTCGCGATTGATGCGCCGGATCAAACCAATTCCAACATTTGTATGGGTTCGCGCTCGCTGGTTGCTCAGGGTAGACGACGAGAAAATGGTGCTTGTCAGCCACCGCATTCATTCGCGTTCCGGAGGCGAAGTCGTCGGGTGTCTGCGTGCAGCCGTGCAGCATCAGGACCAACGGCACAGGCGTCTTAGTGTTGTAACCGTCTGGAATCCACAGCCTGTAGGTGCGCGATCCCGCCGCGTTGATAACGCTATTCTGCGCCCAACTCCCGGCATGCGCCGCATCCGCGCATAAGCACAGCATCGCGATCAGCGCGCAACTGAACATGAAGTGATGTGCCATGCTCTGACTCTCCTTTGGTCGTCTGCGATTCAGGATGAAGCGGAAAGCAATTCTTTCTCGATGTATTCTTTGAGCGTCCGTTTGAGTACTTTGCCCGACGCCGAGAGCGGGAATTCTTTGACGAAGAAAATCCGTTTCGGCAGTTTATAACGCGCTAATCGAGTCGCGCAGAACTCGATGATTTCAACGGGCGTCGCGGCATGCCGAAGAATCACCGCCGCGACCGGGACTTCGCCCCACTTCAGGTCGGGGATGCCGATTAAAGCGGCGTCGGAGATTGCCGGATGAGCGTGGAGCACGGCTTCGACTTCCGCCGGGTAGATGTTTTCGCCGCCCGAAATAATCATGTCTTTAGTGCGTCCGGCGATATAGTAGTAACCCTCTTCGTCTTGCCGCGCGAGGTCTCCGGTATGGAACCATCCATCGCAGAGCGCCGCCTCAGTCGCTGCTTCGTCGCGCCAGTATCCGGAGCAGACGTGACCACCACGCAACCACAACTCGCCGATTTCACCTTGAGCGACATCGTTGCCACAACCGTCGGCGTCGACGATGCGCGCCGCGCTATGTAACATGGGTAAACCGACTGAGCCGGCTTTACGCACGGCGTCTTCGAGTCCGAGTTTGAAGCAGTTGGGTCCGACCTCAGTCAAGCCGTAGCCCTGCACGAACGAAACGCCGCGTTGCTGGTAGGCTTCGATAAGTGGCAAGGGACACGGCGCGCCGCCGGAGATAAAGTAGCGCACGGAGCTGAAATCCGTCGTCGCAAAACGGGGTGCTTCGAGCATCATCTGAAACATCGTCGGGACGCCGAAGAAGATTGTGCAGCGATGTTGTTCGATGATTTCAAGCACGTGCGCCGCGTCGAAGTTCGACATGATTCGGATGCTCGCGCCGATATGTAGCAGAGGTAGCGTGAGCACGTTGAAGCCGCCGGTGTGGAAGAGCGGCGCGTGGACGGTTGTGATGTCGGTCGAAACAATGTCCCACGCGAGATTCGTGTTGATCGAGTTCCACGCGATCATCCGATGCGAAAGCACGGCTCCCTTTGGATGTCCGGTTGTCCCAGATGTGTAAATGATCAGCACGGGCATTTCAGAGTCGAAGGCTTCAACCTCGATCTGCGTTGAGCTTGCATCCGCGAGCGCCTGTTGATAACAGACGCCCGCTGCATGGTCGTCGTCAAAAGCGATGGTGTGATTGATGATGGTGCTCTTTCGCAGTTCATCAACCATGCTCGCGAACGCTTTTTCGAAGAGCATGACCTTTGGCTGGCAATCTTCGAGGATGTATCCGAGTTCGCTCGCCGTCAGACGGTAGTTGAGCGGGACGAGCACGGCGGTCAATTTGGCGGCGGCGAAGAACGTCTCAAGAATTTCGGCGCGGTTCGTCGCAAGCACTGCGATGCGGTCGCCGCTTTGAACTTTCATGGTTTGGCGCAAGTAGTTGGCAAGTCGCGTCGCGCGCTCGTCGAGTTGGCGATAGGTGAGTTCGGCACCGCTCGTCAAGTCGATGATTGCCAACTTATCCCGCGAGAGCACGGCACGCCGCGCAAGCCAATCTCTGACGAACATATCGCTCCTTAAATGGTGACAGGTGACAGGAAAAGACAAGGTTTTCATCTTGTCACCTGTCACCCGTCACCTGTCACTTTTCTAGAAGTTGAACTTCAGCGCGAACTGGATGATGCGCGGGTTGTTGCTCGTCGAGATGATGCGCCCGAAACTGCCGGGGTTGATGACCTGTCCGGTCGGACTGAGGCTTCCGCCCGATGCCGCGACGGCGTTCAAGTCGCTGATCGGGTTGGCGAAGTTAACTTGATTGAAGAGATTGAAGAATTCAGTGCGGAATTCGATGTTGCGCGTCTCGCCAAGTGGGAAACGCTTGAAGACCGAGAAATCCACATTCGTCTGGCGCGGTCCGCGCAGGATGTTGCGCCCGACGTTGCCGAAGTCCGTCCCCGTCGCACCCGCTATCGACGCGCCGCCCGAACTCGGAATCACCTGTCCAGCCAGCACGACGGGACGCGCGAACGCCGCCGGATTGAAATAGTAACCTGCGGGGACGTTGGCGCGCGGGTCGCCGACAAGGTTCGGGCGCGCAAGTGTGTTCCCGCCGCCGTTTAAGCCGTAGAAGGACGCCGCGCCGTTATCCACGATGTCAATCGGCAAGCCGGATTGCGCGGTGATGATGGCCCCGAGTTGGAAGCCGCCGAGCAGCACGCGCCCGACGGCGGAGTCTTGCGCAAAGCCGGGCGTCGGTAAGGCGTAGATGGCGCTGAAGACGAAGCGATGTGGGCGGTCGAAATCGGAGACGCCACGATTGGCGCGGTTGTCGAATTGATTGCCGAGAATCGGCGAGGTCTCGCCGACCGCGCCGGGATTGAGGATGCCGCTCGTGCCGGGACCGCCGCCCTGCCCCGAAGCGTTGTCAATGGATTTGGCAAACGTGTAGGAGGCGAGGAACGACAAGCCGCTTGAGAATCGTTTCGTCAAACTCGTTTGCAACGAGTTGTAGTTCGACTGTGCGGTTGATTGATTTTGGAAGAAGCCGTTGAGCGACGCGCCTTGAATCGGCGCCCGCAGGGCGGCGTTGCCGGGCGTGTTCGTTGTAACCACGGTCGGCATCCCGCCCGTCAGAACCGCTTGATTGACCACGGGGCTGGCAGCGGTGGCAAGACGGGCTTGATTGATGCCGATTTGACGGAACAGGTTGACGCCGCGCGTGCCGACATAGGCGAGTTCGACGAGGTAGTTTCGGAAAAGTTCATACTGCACGCTGCCGTTGTACTGCTGGATGTAGGGCGTGCGGATGTTGCGGTCGAAGAACGTGCCGCCGAGCGCGACCGTCGGCACGAAAGTCGGGAACTGCTGTGGCGCCGGCGTGGGGAAGAACGGATTAGAGACGGGCAACACCGCCGGAATTAACGGAAAGCCGACGCGCGCTCCGAAGACATAAGTCGGCGGCGCGATAACATTCAAGGTGATGTATTGGAACGAGGTACGCGAATAGAAGATGCCGTAGCCGCCGCGAAAGACGAGACGGTTCGAGTCGAGCGGCGAATAGGCGAAGCCGACGCGCGGCGCGAAGTTGTTCGGGTCTTTGCTCCTGACGACTTCATCCGAGACGTTCGGCAAACTCGCCAAGTCGAATTCGGGAATCACGTTTCCGGCTTGCACGAAGCCGCTGCCGGTGGCATTGACGAATTGGCTGGGGTTGTAAAGCGTCGGGTCGAAGGTGGCGATGCGCCCGCGCGTATCGGAGGGCGGCGAGTTGAGTTCGTAACGTAAGCCGAGATTGAGCGTGAGTTTCGGCGTCACCTTGAAGTCGTCTTGAACGAAGAAGTTGTAATCGGGTGTCCGCAAGCTGCGGTCGCCATTGCCGCTGCCGAGGACGGAGACGAGCGTATTACCGGCGAGAAACTGGTCGAAGTTGAGGAAGTCGAGTTGCCCGCGCGTGAAGAAGTTAAGCGTGTAGTTGTTTTCGCTGTAGCGGAATTCCGCGCCGAGGCGAAGCTGGTGTTTGCCGAGCGCGAGCGAAAGCGTGTCGGCGAGCGTCGTCGCGGGGGCGGTAGCGAGTACGTCGATGGTCGGCGACGTTCCGATGGCGACGCCGCCGGCGGCGGGCGCAATGCGAATCAACGGCAAGCCCGGAAACTGGTTTTCGTTGGTGCGCGTGATGCCGACATCGGAACTGCCGAAAGGTTCTTGCGGAAAAGCGTCAACGCGGATGAAGCTATAACCGACGCGCGCTTCGTTGACGATGGTCGGGCTGAGGACGCTCACGAATTGAAGCGAGAGCAACCGGTTGTTGTTCTGTTGGAAGTTGCCGAAGCCGGGGACGTTCGGACCGCCGCCCAAGAAACTCGGCAGTTGAAGCGTCTGCGGCGCGTTCGAGAAGAAAAACTTTCCGGCAAGCGTATTGCGGTCGTTGAGCCGATAATCAATGTTGGCGTTGAACTGATTCTCCTCGAACTTGGAGATAGCCGAACCGAAGAAGCGACCGTCGGCAGTCTGCGGCGTCGGAATCAGAAAGCTGGCGTTTGCGAGTCGCTGGTTTAGAAGCGCGAGCGCAGTCGGGTTGATAGCGGTCAATGGCACTGCGTTTCTTGAATTATAAAGCGCCAGCAGCCTCGCCGCCGAACGGTCGTTGGTCAAGCCGGGCGTCACTAAGATGCCGGAAGACAAACTATTAATGATCGAAGCGCCGTTGCGCTCGCGCGTGCCTTGATACGAAGCGAAGAAGAACGCTTTATCCGGCACGATAGGCCCGCCGATGACGCCGCCGAAGATGTTGCGCTTCAAGACGGGTCGCTCGACGCCCACCGCCTTCAGGAAAGGGTTGTTGGCGTTCAACGCTTCGTTACGGAAATACTCATAGACGCTGCCGCTGAAATTGTTCGTGCCCGACTTGGTGACGGCCTGCACGTTGCCGCCCCCGGAGCGCCCGAACGTCGCGTCGTAGAGAGAAGTCTGCACTTTGAATTCCTGAATCGATTCGGGCGCGGGGACGGAGAGTGAAGGCGCGGAGTTGGTCCCTTGTGAGTTGGCATCAATGCCGTTGATTTGGAAGTTGTTGTTCGTGACGCGCCCGCCGTTGACCGAGATGTTTTGTGAGTTGCGCCCGACCGCAGTGTTGTCAGGCAGGTAGGTCGCCGTTCCAGTCGAGAGGCCGAGAATCTGCGTGAAGTTGCGCGTCGCGAGTGGCAGTTCGGCGACAGTGCGCGAATCGACGACGCGCCCGAGTTGCGAACTTTCGCTCTGGACGACAGGCCCGACCGAGCCATCGACGACGACGGATTCTCCCGTCAACGCGCCGACGACGAGCTGCGCCGGGATGGTTGTCGTCTCCGTAATCGCCACGGTCACATCTTCAAAGACGGTTTGCCGGAATCCGGTCGCCGCGATCTGGACGCGGTAGGCTCCGGGTGGCAGAGCGGGGACAGTGTAAGAGCCGGTTTCGTCGGTTGTCACGTTTCGTTCGTCGCCGGTCGCTTTGCTCGTGACCGTTACTGTGGCTCCCGGCACCACCGCCCCGCTTGGGTCTCTGACGACGCCCTCGACGTTGCCTGTCGTTTGACTCTGAGCAGAAACAGCGACGCACCACACGAGCAAAACACAACAGACACGCCAGGCTGCAATACGCGGACGAGGAAACATGAGAGTCTTCTCCTTGGCTAAACGGAATTGAGTTGTAGAAAGTGGGATTACGACTCGACGACGAGCTTGTTCAGATAAACCAAGACGTTGAAGAGCCGTTCAGATGGCTGAAAGTTCACAGGCAAACATCGCTCCAAACGCGAACGACTCTGTATTCAAGACGGACTTTGTTTTTCGGCCCAACAAAACCGGGATGAAAGTCGAGCGGCGAACGTTTCAGAGTGTCGCGCGGCTGCCAGAAACTAAGAGTTGTTGTTAAAATTCTAAACAGCAGGATGGAGAGTGCGTTGATTTTTTAGACAGATGAAACTGGTTCGCGCACATCGGGTGACTGGCGCGCATGTTTCCTCAAGCCTCGGCTGGGGCGGAATAACAGTAGCCCACGGCATGGGCCATGGGCTACGTTGCACCGACACTACACGGCCCACAGGCTGGGGCGGAATAACATAGCTTTCGGTTCGGAGCGTCTTCCGCTTCTGCCGGGCCTTAAGTAACCTGAGTTCGATATAACATTAACCCGGCACCATGCTCTTGAATATGTCAGATTGTTCGTACTGCTTTGCCATCAGCGTCAGAGTGCGACACGAATCGGCGGTGATCTTACGTGCCGGGGATACCGGTGATCACACCCGCTGCCTCAGTCGTGTTGCCACGCACCGTGTTGTTCTCCCGCGACTCAAACGTTCCGCTTCCGGTTGTGGTTACGAACTGTTGGAACCCAGTCCCGTTGTTCGTCGCTACTGAATTTGAGACGCGCATTGTCGAAGCGACGCCGACTTCGCCACCACCTACGCGGAACCCGACGGCTGTATTATTCGTTGCGACGCAGTTCTCGGCATTCAACACTGCGTTGTCCTCTGCCACGAATCCAATGCCGTTACTCGCTGCGACCGTATTGCGCACCATCACCCGCGAATTACCAACCGCGTAGATACCGTAGCCACCAGAAGCTGATGTGGGTGTAGCATCGGGACCGTTACGTTCTATGCGGCAATTGTCAATCGTGGCTAATCCAGCGTTGATCTTGATTCCGTCCAAGCCACCGTTTCTGATGGTCGTGTTTTTGACGAACAACGCTGTGCCTGAGGAATTAATGCCTGATTCTGTAAAGCCGTTAAGGATGCAATTTTCAACGGACAGCGATCCTGTGCCTGAATAGTTGATTCCTGTCTCTCCCGTGCCCTGCCCGATCAGCGTCAGCCCGCGCAGCACCACGTTGCCGGCCGTGACCGTGATTGACGTGCCTGACGGCGTGGCAATCGTGGCCGCTACGCCCGACGGAGCCGTGATCGTGATTGACTTGTCAATCGTCACCGTCGGACCGTAGCCGCCCGAGTCGAGCATAATCACTTCCGCGCCAGCCGGGGCGCTCTCAACCCCACGCTGGATTGAGCGGCACGGCGTCGTGCGCAGGCAGTTGTTGGCATCGTTGCCGGTAGTAGCAACGAAACGTAGCACGCCTTGCGCCTCTGCTGACGAGGCGTAGGTGGTGATGCAAATTAACAGTGCGAGCGCACAGAGGGCGCCGCGAAAGGTTGAATAAACCTTAGTCATGAGGTGTCTAAGTCCCTTTGTAAAAGGTGGTTTTATGTGGAGCAACATAGCCGCACGCCCAAAAGGTGTGTGAGCAATGTTGCGGGGCAGTACCGCACGTCGAACTTCTATAGACTGTGCATATATCCTTAATCCTCGACGAATTCCGATTCCTCTCGCATGCGGCGGTAAAGTTCGCGCACCTATGCCGGAACTCCAGCCTTGAGGCTAAACCTACAGTCCATGTCGTCGGCTATTAGCTATCGCCGCTGCGTGGCTGCACGTCATACTTGCGGAGTTTGCTGTAAAGCGTGGTGCGTGTGATGCCGAGGATTTCGGCGGCGCGGCTGAGGTTGTGTTCGGTGACTGCAAGAACTCGTTTGATGTGCAAGGCTTCGAGTTCGTCGAGCGATAAGCATTGCCCTTCATCCGCTGTGCTGTCTGTTTCGCGCGCGGCAGAAGTATTCCACGATTCTGCGCCGCCGAGCGGAAGGTCGTCGGCGTGAATCAGGTCGTTCGCGCAGAGAATGACGGCACGCTCAATGACGTTGCGCAGTTCGCGTATGTTGCCAGGATAGTTATAGCTTGTGAGTACCGCTTCCGCTTTCGGGGTAATACCCTGCACGCGCCGGTTGAGCTTTGCGTTGAAGTGATGAATGAAATGTTCGACGAGCGGCAGGATGTCTTCGCGCCTCTCTTTGAGGGAGGGCAGCGTGATCGGCATGACGCTCAGGCGGTAATACAAATCTTCGCGGAACCGCCCGCGCTGTACTTCTTCTTTAAGATTTTTGTTGGTCGCCGCGATTAGTCTCACGTCCGTCTCTCTTTCCTGTGTCCCACCGACACGACGAAACTTTTTCTCTTCAAGCACGTGCAGCACCTTCGCTTGAATCGAAAATTCCATCTCAACGATTTCGTCGAAGAGGAGCGTCCCTTCATGCGTCAACTCAAGAAGACCAGGCTTGGCAGCGACGGCTCCGGTGAACGCGCCACGCTCGTGACCGAAAAGTTCGGATTCCAACAACTCGCGCGAAAGGCCGGCGCAGTTGACCGTCACAAAAGAACGCGCGGCGCGACCCGATAGGCGATGAATGAGATGTGCGATGACCCCTTTGCCGGTTCCCGTCTCGCCGTGCAGTAAGACCGTGGTGTCGGTCGGCGCGAGTCGTTCGAGCGCGGCATGCAGGCGCGTCATCTTCGCGCCACGCCCTTGAAAATACTCGGCGAAGCGGCGGTCTTGCGTTAGCCCCGTGAGCAGACGCTCGCGGCGCGTCGAGCTTTCCTGAAGCGTTTTCGAGATGAGAATGAGGAAACTTTCAGGGTCGAACGGCTTGGTAAGGAAATTATCAGCGCCATCTTTGAGCGCGCGAATCGCGGTTTCAATCGTGCCGTGCGCGGTCAGGACGATGACCGGTAGCGCGTCGTCAATAATCTTGATGCGGGGCAGTAGGTCGAGACCTTCGCAGTCGGGCAAGCGCAAATCCAGTAGTATCAGATGCGGAGCCGTGTTTGTGATGACCGACAAACCCTGCTCGCCCGTCTCCGCTTCAAGCACGCTGAATCCTTCAGCTTCGAGCAGGTTACGCACACCGAAGCGAATCGAAGGCTGGTCATCAATGATCAGGATTTTGTTTTTATTCGTTGGCATTAAGAATGTTGCCCATTGCGATCAATCGGCAGACTGATTACAAACCGCGTGCCTTTGTTCGGTTCAGAGCGAGCGGTGATGTGGCCTCCATGATCGTGAATCGCTTTGCGCACGATGGCGAGTCCTAATCCCGTGCCGGAGGTGCGCGTTGTATAAAACGGCTCGAAGATTATCGGCAAGTCGGCGGGAGCGATGCCGCTTCCATTATCGCTGATGTTGATGTTGATGTGTGCGTGACCGTCTGAGTGGTGCAGGTTGCGTCCATTGTTTGCTGCGACGACGACGCGAACACAGCCGCCCGGTGGGGTGTGCTGCAACGCATTGTCAAGCAGATTGGCGAAGACGCCGTTCATCTTGCGGCAATCGAGATGCACACCCGGTAGATTCGAGGGACAGATGAGTTCGATCTCGACGCCCTTATTGGCAAACTGTGCGCGCCGCTCGCGGATCGCTTCGACAACCAGACTTTGAATACACGCCGGTTGATTCTCGATTCGATTCGGGCGGCTGTGTTCAAGCAGTTGTTCCATCAAATGATTGAGGTGGTCGGCTTCCTTCAACACCACGTCAATGAATGGCCGAACCGCTTCTTTGTCATCGAGACGCCGCGCCATCGCGCTGAGCGTCGTTGTGATGCCGCACAAAGGATTCCGTACTTCATGGGCGACGCCCGCCACCAACTCGCCGACGACCGCGAGTTGTTCGGAGATTTTTAATTGTTCGGATAGACGCTTCTGTTCGGTGACGTTACGGACGATACCGAGATGATAGATTTCGCCGCTCGCTGTGTCAGTCACGACGCGAACACTCAAGCGCGCGTGCAACGTCTCGCCCGACTTGCGGCGCAGTTCACACTCGACATCAACAACCTGACCGTGCACGCCGAGTTCCGCGAGGATGCGATTTCCAATTGAGGCATCGGCGAACACTTCGCGGACGTGGTTCGCGTTCATCAGTTCGTCCGCTGTCTCATAGCCGAGCATCGTCCAGAGAGCCGGATTGAGCGTCACGAATTGCCCGTCGGTAGTCGAGCGATAAAGCCCGTCGAGCGCGCTCTCGAAAATTTGCCGGTGGCGTTCTTCGGAGTCTCTCAACTGCTCGAACAGTTGCGCACCCGCGAGCAGGTGCGCCGCCTGCGCCGCGAAAATCGTGACGAGTCGCTTGTCGTCTTCGACGAAGCCGCCGTCCTTGTTCATCACTTCAAGCACGCCCAACGTGCGGTCGCCGACTTGGAGCGGCACGGCGAGCATCGCTCGCACGCCGAGCAACTGCGCGCCGGGTTGGCTGATGAAAGAGTCTGCGTCCGTATCGTTCGTTAGATACGGCTCGCCCGTCGCAAACACATGCGCGGCGATGCTGTGCTCGTCGAGACTTGAGCGCAGCAAACGCATGTGCTCGTCGCTCACGCCGTAAGCCGGGAGTTGCGCGTAGATGATGTTTTCGCGTTCGTCGTGAAGCAAGATGATGCACATATCGGCGTCCAGCAGCCGGGCGATTTTCCCGGTCAAAAGCTCGCAGATACGCGACACTTCCGTGCCGGTGCCCATCATCAAAGAGATGTGATACAGACCGCTCAACCGTTCGATGTCGCGGCGCAGTTGCCGCGCGGCGTCGTTCAATCCGCGTGCGAGTTGTCCGACTTCATCTTTGCCCCGCGTCTCGATGGACTCGAATGCGCCGCCAACGACGAGGCTGCGCGTCACCCGCTCCATGTGTCGGAGGGGTTTGATGACGAAGTGAAGCATGAACGCGCCCGTGATGCCTGCTGCGATGCACAGCGACGCGAAGGCGACGAAGGAGATTGTTTGGATTGCTCGAAGTTGCGCTTGATTTTCGCTTGCTCCACTCGCCCACACGTAGGCGATGATGATAAAGCACAATCCGAACAACCATCCGGGCAGAAGTTTGGCGAGCAAGCCGTGACGCGCATTGAACAGTCGCGCGAAGAACGCGCCGCGCAAGTTGACGCGGGTTGGACTGCGGCTTTCGAGTTCACGAATCGCGCGGATGGCTTCGTCGCGTGTCGTGAAGATGTTTGATTCTAAATCCACCGCCGCGCCGAGGTAGCGTAAGACCGAGCGCGTTAAGCCGCTTGACGAGTAACGCACGGTCGAGACGGCATAACGGTCTTGCAATTCCTTGATGCGCTCGCCGTAGTAGTCGACGATTTCGGGCGCGATTTCCGTCCCTTCGTAGTTGACGACTGAATAGACGCGACCGCCTTCGCCCGCGACCGCCTCGCGGACGTGTCGCGCCATCTCGTCAACCTGCGCGCGGCTCTCAATGCGAAAATCGGCGAAGTTGATGAACAAGATGTTCTGCTCGCGGTCGAGTGTGAATCGTTCTTTCATCCTGCGTCTTCCGTCTTGACAAGTTGAAGAGGCGGCGGTTAATACCGTCTGCTGGATTTATTACTGATGCTGCCCAATTTTCATCCTGCTTCTTTGAAGTTCGGATAACGTCACATCAATTACCAAAACCTAACCCATTAAGGAAAAATAATCTTCCATGAACATCAAGGTCGGCGATACCGCCATCGTCACACAGATGATTACCGACGACGACATTCACACGTTTGCCGATCTGATCGGCGACCATAACAGCGTGCATCTGGATGATGAGTATGCTCGAAAGACGCGTTTCGGTCGCCGTATCGCGCACGGCATGTTGTGCGGATCGCTCATCTCCGCCGTTATCGGCGAACAGCTTCCCGGTCGGGGCGCAGTTTATCTGAGTCAGACGTTCAAATTCGTTGCGCCTGTCTATCCCGGCGATACGATTACGGCGCGCGTCACGGTGGTGAAAATCAGGGTAGACAAAAATATCTTAACGCTTGAGACCGTGTGCGAAAAGCAGAACGGCGAAACGGTTATCACCGGCGAGGCCGTCGTCTTGGTTGACGAACCTCAAGCGTAAAGTGCTTCCAGCACAGCTGCGTAGCGTTCCGTTACGACGGTGCGCTTAACCTTCTGCGTCGGCGTAATCTCGTCCGCTTCGATACTGAAATCGTGGTCAAGCACGGCGAAATTTTTGACGGCCTCAGTAGTCGAAACTTTCTCGTTGACGTTAGCGACGATGCCTTCCACTAATTCAACAACCGACGGATGCCGCTTAAGTGAAGTGAAGTCTTGAGACTCGATACTGCGCGCACGGGCGTGGCTTTCGAGTTCGAGTTGATTGAGCGTGATGAGCGCCACCAGATAGCTCTTGTTATCGCCATAGACGAAAGCATGGCTGATGAGATGATGCTCTTTGAGCAGATTTTCAATCAGCGCCGGCGCAATGTTCTTACCCGTCGAGGTGACGATGATCTCCTTTTTGCGCCCAGTGATTGTTAAGAATCTGTCCGCGTCCATCTTTCCCAAGTCACCTGTCAGGAGCCAACCGTCCCGAAACATCTCGGCGGTCTTCTCGTGCTCCTTGTAGTAGCCGGAGAACATCATCGAACTACGCACAAGAATTTCGCCGTCATCAGCAATCTTCACTTCGCATCCCGGCATCGGCTGACCAACCGTACCTAGACGGTAATCTTCGGGGCGGTTGAAGGCGACGCAAACATTTTCGGTTAATCCGTAAGCTTGAAGAATCGGGACTCCGAGCGCGTCGAAGAATTTCGCTACTTGGTCTGGTAATGGCGCGCCACCAGATGTCGCCAGACGCAAACGCCCGCCGAAAAGGCTTTTGAGTTTACTGACAATCGGCGGGGATTTTTTGTCATACTCTGCTTGCAGCTTTCGCGGCACGCTCGCACCAGCCTGACGCAAACAGCTAATGGTTTCGCCGAGTTTAAAAACTTCATCGAACCGCTCGCGTTCTTCCAGAGAAGCCGTCTCAATGTCGGCGACGAAGGCCGCATGAACTTTCTCAAAGAAGCGCGGCAGGCTCGGAAAAACCGTCGGCCTCACTTCCGCGATGTAGTCCCACAACCGCCGCGCGTCATCCACGAAATAGGCGGACGCGCCCGCATACAGCCGGTTGTAAAGACCGGAAATGCGCTCGGCGACGTGGCAATAAGGAAGATAGGAAAACATTACATCCGATTCGTTAAGCGGAATTGTTCCACGCAAAGATTCGACGCTGTTCAAAACGTAAGCGTGACTAAGACACGCTCCCTTTGGCATTCCCGTAGTGCCCGACGTATAGACCATGATGACCGTCTCGTTCGCCATTGCGTTCAACGCGCGGTCTTCAAGATCGGCGTGAGATTCCTGACGCTGTCCACGACCGATTCGCAAGAACTCCTGATAGCTCATCACGCCCGCGTGCGAAGACGCCGCCGCTTCGTCAAGCGCGATGATGGTTTTCAGTTTCGGAAGTTGAGAGCGAACTCGCAAAATCTTGTTGAGTTGAATTGGCGAGTCAACGAGAACGAACGCGGCGTCCGAATGATTGATGATGTAACGACATTGTTCGGCGGAACTCGTCGGGTAGAGTCCGCAACTAACGCCGCCCGCGATGATAATTCCGAGGTCTGCGACCACCCATTCAGGAACGTTACCCATCAGCACGCATACGCTACTCTCCCGCTCAAGTCCGCACGCCGCGAGCGCATAAGCGAACTCATGTGCTTCCCGGTCGAAGCGTTCCCAAGAGATGCCTGTCCATTTGTCTCGCTCGCGAACGTAGAAGACATCACGGACGCGATGCCGCTCGACTCGCGCGCGAAACAGGGTGTAAATGTTGGGGTACATCATCAGGCTCGTTGCCTCTCACAGGGTGCACTCAAGACACGCTCTCACCATCGAAACGCGGCGCACGCCATGTTCAAACCGCCGCCCGAAGCGCACATCACGACTACCTGACCGCGTTCAAGTTTCCCCGCGCGCACCGCATCGTCCAAGACCATCGGGATACATGCCGAACCCGTGTAGCCCCACTTACCCATCACGGTGTGCGTGCGCGACATCGGCAGGCCGAGCGCTTCCATCACGATCTTAATCGTGCTCAAGTTGACCTGCGTGAACAGAAACAGAGCCACATCGTCAATCGTCAATTCGCACTTGTCGAGCACGTCCCGGACAATGCGCTGCCACCCTTCAATGTTCACTTCCGGCGGGTACTTTTTCGTGAACCTGACTTTTGTGTAAAAGCCTTCCGCGAGCACGCGCTCGTCAATCGGCATAAATGTTCCGCCCGCATAGACGCCCATGTGGTCGTGATAGCGTCCGTCGGCGACGAGCTTCGAGCCTAAGAAGCCGGGCGACTCGTCGGAGGCTTGCACGACGACCGCGCCCGCGCCGTCGGCGAAGATCGTCGCAGTTTTCTTCTCCGTCCAATCTAAGAATTTGCTCATCGCGTAAGCTCCGACGACGAGCACATTGCGGTACGCGGCATCGGCGACGATGTACTTCGTCGCGGTATCGAGTGCCGTCACGAAACCGGCGCACGCGCAGTTAACATCGAATGTGCCCGCATTCTTCGCGCCCAATCGCTGCTGTACGACGACGGAAGTTGCGGGCGAAAGATACTCCGGCGTGTCGGTCGCAAGGATAATGAGGTCTAAATCCTCCGGCGCAACATTCGCAGCTTCAAGCGCGCGTCGGCTCGCCGCGGTCGCTAAGTCCGCTGTGCTTTCATTGTCCGCACAGATGTGCCGCTCGTTGATGCCGACGATCTTGGAAACAAAGTCGTTGATGTTTTCGCCGAGCATCCGGCTGAGGTCGTCGTTGGTCAGCACTCGTTCGGGAACGTAAGACCCGGTGCCGATGATTCGTGCATAAGGCATGGCGATCAGATGTGCCGGTCAATAAGCGATAACTGGCTCGATTCAAGTTTGAGATGAATGAACGTGATTGAGGAACACGGTGACGGCCGAATTGAATCTTGTGGCCTGTTCGATAAAAAACATATGACTTCCGCCCGGAACGATTATTAATTGCGCGCGCGGTATCGCGGCGGCGAGATGATAAGAGTTTTCAACTGGAACGATGGTGTCGGCGTCTCCAGTGATGATTAGGGTCAAAGCCTCGATACGTGAAATTTGCGCGTCCAAATCGAACGCCTGCCCGGCGCGCACCTGGTTCATATAAACATTTTCCGGGACGAAGTTGGCCAGACGCATCTCCAGCACTTGCTCAACTTCTTCGGCGTGTTCGGCAACGTAGCGTGGCCCGAATGATAACAACAAATTCTCTCGAATGCGCTGATTCCGGCTCAGGTGGAAATTTGATGCATAAGCTTCCAGCACGCTCGCGGGCGATGGGACGTGCCGCGCCCCACCCGCACTCGTACAGCACAGCACAAGGCGCTTAATCTGATGCGGAAAGCGAAGCGCGAGCTCCTGCGCGACAAAGCCACCGAACGAAGCGCCTAGGACGTGTGCCTGTTTGATGTCGACCGCATCCAGCAAATCCGCAGTGGTCGCGGCGAGCGAGCGTGTTGTAAATGCTTCGTTTAGTCTGTCTGAACGCCCGACGCCGGGCGGGTCAAAGATAATTGTGCGAAAGAATTGAGCGAATGCCGGAACCTGCTTGAACCACAGCCACTGTCCCGTCCCCAAACCCGGAATCAAAATCAAAGGCTCTCCGTCCCCGTGAATTTCGTAATAAAGATATGCGTTGTTGATCTTAATTTTAGGCATCGCAAATTTAGATCTGAACCCGACATCCATTTCTCATTCGGAAACTTTATCTCAATGGACTCTGATGAGTTGCTGAGCGGCTTAATGTTCTCTCCAACCTCCGACTGCTGCATGGTAATATCATTTAACTGAAAGGGGATACGAAATGATAACTGTTGCCAATCGAATTTACATTAAGCCGGAACATGCCGATGCTTTTGAGAAGGTGTTCCGTGAGCGAGCCGGATTAGTGGACAAGATGTCCGGCTTTATTTCCAACCAAGTTCTGCGACCCGTCAACGATGGCGATCCATACGTAGTTTTCACCACCTGGGACAGCCGCCAAGACTTCCTTAACTGGGTGCGTTCCGATGCGTTTGTTAAAGGCCATGCCCAATCCGGCACACTGCCGAAAGATGCCTACGCAAGACCGAACGTGTTGGAATTGCACGAGGTCGTACAGGATTCAACTCGCCCGGATTTACAGCCAGAGCCGCACGGCGGCCCGTTCAATATGCATTAGTATCGCGTCTGCTGCCCGACATCGCTTCGCACCGAACCGAATCGCCGGGTACATGACGCACCCAAAGTCTTTTAATTGTTTGAGGTTTGTCATCAGGCCCGTCCGGCTTACAAAAATCCCACTTGTTCTTTCTTCTGAGGTGATGGTATAAGCGGACGCTCTGCTCAGGATAGGTTGAATATGCCAAGACCTGAACGCCGGTGAACGACGCGGTGCCGGACGGCACTGGTTAGAACTTCAACTAACCTCTGGGCCAAGAATGATCCCGGTATAACTAAGATTTTTCAGAACGGGTCACGGGTCCAACTCCGACGCCACAATCATCAAGGCATTGTTCGCATCCGAGCTACAACAACTTTTGTCCGCCGCGCTGGCCGAACCGGGCGACGAATCGGCGGAACGCGGACGGGCCGGACTTGGGTCTGCTCTGCCGGAGTACCTTTTCGCCGACAACGCTTCGGGACGACTTCTTTCGGTTCGCGCGCTACTGCTGTTGCTGTCTCAGGTTTACGGCGTGAATGCTGAAGCGATTAGGAAACAGCTCTTACGATTAGATTCTCTGTGCTCCGCATTTCTCGAACTCTACGGAGACGGCCCCGCGAACTTGCTCCGCGCCCCGGCCCGCATCAACATCCTCGGCGAGCACGTTGATTACGTGTCGTACCTGCCGACGGCCTCGCTCGCTTTCAGCAGCCGCGAGCACGACATGGTGATGCTCTACCGGCCCGCCGAGACCGAACATGTGCGCGGGGCCTCGACGTTTGAAGAATATCAACCCTTCAGTTTTGCCTTGAACGACGGCCCCACTCCCGGCGACGCGGAAGATCACGAAAACGAATGGCTGTCTTACCTCTATACGGCCCCGCCGCCGATTCCCCACTGGGGCAATTACGTAAAAGGCGCCGGATACTTTGCGCGCGTCAAGTATGGCGAGCGGGCGGGTCGCGGTTACGACTTCATGGTTGATTCCAGCATCCCGCCAAGCGGGGGAGCGTCGTCGTCATCAGCCCTTGTGGTGCTCGCGGGCGCGGCGGTTCGTGAAGTCAACCGCATCAAGTTTAATCTTGACGAGTTGGCGCTCGATTCGGCGAAGGCCGAATGGTACGTCGGGACGCGCGGCGGCGCGATGGATCATTTGACGATCTGCCTCGCCAAACGTTCGCACGCCGTGCATATCTCGTACCGGGAGCAAAGGGCCCGCCCCGTTCCTTTGCCGGAAGAACAACTGCGCTGGGTCACGTTCTTCACGCATCCGGCGGACAAGGGGCGTGAGATCATGCTCGAATACAACGAGCGCGCCGCTGTCGCCCGCGTGTTGATCCCGGCAGTCGTTGAAGGTTGGAGGTTCGCCCGCCCGCAGCGTCACGCCGCTTGGGTTCGGGCGGTCGAGTCTCTCGCTTCCGGCTCAGCCGCCGCTCTGGTTGAAATAGAATTTCTGCTGAATGAACTGCCGGAGACGTTGACACTGGCGCAAGCCGAGCGAGCGTACCCCGACGCATACCGCCGGTGCGAACTCGCCTTCCCCGTTTTAGTCGGCGAGCGGCGTGACCACCCTCTGCGCGTGCGTACGTGCGCGCTTCATCACCTCGGCGAGGTGCGGCGCGTGTCGGTGGCAGAAAGTCTCCTGAATGAATTACTCAGGGATGAAGCAGGGCGACCAGACCACGGCCCGCAATTGCCGGTGCGCGCTCTCGGCCAACTCCTTAACGAGTCGCACGAAAGTCTGCGTGACCTCTACGTGGTGAGCACAGTGGACGTGGAAAGTCTGGTTGAAATCTTACTCTCAGACCTGGACGTATACGGAGCGCGCTTGATGGGCGGCGGCTTCGGCGGAAACGTCCTCGCGCTCACAACCGAAGCGAACGTTCCGACACTCGTCGCCCGCGTGCAGACCGAGTTCTACAAGCCGCGACGCCGCGATGGGTTGGGCGAGGGGTCGGTCATGGTTTCGACGCCGGGTGAAGGTCTTTCACGACTCAACCTTGAAGTCATCTGGCGCGAGGCCGTCGAGTGGTTTAACTCAATGGGGCGAGAGGCCGCGCGTTACCGAAAGCAGATTGCAGGCATTCTTGATTCAGGCCTTGATTGCGTCGCCGCAAGCTTAGGCTCAGGTGAGGTATGGCCGGTGATCGTGGCCGCCGGAAATGGGTCGAGAGCGCGGGCGACGGGGCTTGACGCACCGAAGCCTCTCGCCGTGGTGTCGGGCGTGCCCTCAATCCTTCGCGTGCTCCGAAGCGTCCGAGCAGCGACGAGCAATTTACGCGCGCCCGTCGTGATCGTCTCCGCAGAGACGGAGCCGGGCGTGCGCCGCGCGCTCGCTGATGAGGATGTTGTTTTTGTCGTCCAGCCGGAGCCGAGGGGGACGGGCGATGCCGTGTTGCACGCTTACGAGCGGATGAAAGATTTTCGAGGGCGCGCGCTCGTGATCTGGAGCACGCAACCCGTGATTCGCGCTCGGACAATCGCGCGCGCTCTGAAGCTCGCCGCTCTCTTCGACGAGCACGAGATGGTTGTGCCGACGGCACTCAAAGAACGCCCTTACGCCCCGATTATGCGCGACGCCGCCGGGCGCGTGTCGGCAGCGCGCGAGACGCACATCGAGAAAGCCACGGCCCCCGACTTCGGCGAGACCAATAATGGTTTTTTTGTCCTCAACAACCGGGCGATGTTCGGGGCACTGCTTGAGTTGCGACAACATCACTGGATTGAGTCTGAGCACTGTTACGACCGCCCCGGCGGCGAACTCGGATTCCCGAACGAACTGATCAATTATTTCACCGGGCGCGGGTCGGGCGTCCTCGCCTGTCCTTTTGTAGACCCGCGCGAGGGGCAAGGGATTAAGACTCTTGTAGACATTGCACGTTGCGAGCAATTCATTTCCGAGCTGCGAGACGAAGAAACTTGAGGCACGCGCGCATCCATACAGTCACACTATAGCTGTTTAATTGCGTGCGACCGTTGAGAGGCTTTGCT
>JACDEG010000431.1 GCA_013816505.1 Pyrinomonadaceae bacterium
TGATATACTCCCGCAGGCGAGTGGTCGTAGAGTGTTGATTAGGCATAACCAACTACTCTAAACGAGGATGCAACTCGTTGCCACTCGCTAACTTACAGAATGTGTCCCGGCTTCAGAATGTAACGTTGATTTTTACTGGTCTATTCGCTGATATGCCATCATGCGACTTGTACCAATCTTCTGTGTTTCGATTTAGCTCGCAGGAGCATTAGCGTATGCCGAACTCGGCGCGATGTTTCCCCAAGCCGGCGGCGAGTATGTCTATTTGCGCAAAGCCTATGGAGACGCGCCCGCTTTTTTATTTCTCCAACTCTTCATCAATGAGAGATTTCAGAGCTTCTTTGCTGAATCGCATCAATTGTCGGCCATTGACGAAGAAGGTCGGGGTTTTCGAGACGCCGAGACTCTGACCGTCTTTCAGGTCGCGCTCGATCTTCGACGCAAATCGGTTTTGAGCAACCGCGTTTCGGAGTTTTTCCACATCAAGCCCGATCTCGGCGGCATACCGCTCGAACAAAACCGCCGGTGGCTCCTGCTGCGCGGACGCGGCTGTTTGCGGCACGTGCCCGTGTCGCTCGCCCCACTCCGGCTGCCGCCGAAACATGATCTCTTGCATCTCCCAGTATTTCCCCTGCTCACCCGCCGCTTCGGTAACCGACGCCGCGAGCCGCGAGTTTGGGTGAAGCGGCATATACCTCACCACGAATCTAAGTTTGCCGTCGTATTCCTTCAGAAGCTGTTTAATGACAGGACTGAAGGCGCGACACGATTCGCACTCCGGGTCTAGAAACTCGACCAGCGTGACGGGGGCGTCCGCCGGACCCAGAGTCGGACTATCCGGTCGGACGAGAGGACTATCGCCTGATGCAGATGACTTCCGTTCACTTTGCACTGAGTTTCGATAGTAGGACGCACCCATGATGGCGGCGATAATGACGACTACTCCAATCAAGGCCAGAATCTTGATTTCTTTTTGCATGTCATTCTCCTTCTTGTTCGGATATATAGAACAGCAGGCACACGCTTAAGCCGAGGAACGCGGCGAGCGCCATGAGAGGAATTGTGATGAAGCCGAGCCACTCGATTTGCCGTGAGGTACAGGAAATTCCCGTCGTGCAAGGAGTGATGCTTTCGGGAACGAGTCCGTAGTAAAGCAGATTATGATAGATCGAAATAACCAGCCCAATCAGACACAGAGGTAAAGCGTAATACTTCATCCGGCTATCCCGCATGACGATTCCGCTCCCGATGACAACGACGAGCGGATACATGGCGATACGTTGATACCAGCAGAGGAGGCACGGCGGCAGTTGCATCACCTCGCTAAAGAAAAGGCTGCCCACGGTGGCGACTAGGGCGATAACCCACGCCAGATACGGCAAAACGCTGCGTCGAATCATCGGCACTTGTCAGCTCCTCGTGCGCTCTCCGCGAAAAGGACACCGGCTAAATCAATCAGGTTGGTGATGGCCTCATTGTCAAATTCGTCATAAACGTGGAGACGCGCCTGCCTCCCGCTCATGTCCCATGATTACTCCGGCAGACTTCGAGTTGAGTTTTGTACTTCAAGAAGATTTGTTCCTTTCAAGTGAAAATCTGTCACGAAAGGCAGTGATCCCTCATCTTCTTTCGTCAGTTCTATCTATCCACGAAGTTAAGTTGACTGTACCCGCGTGCTCGCACGCAAGCTGTGTCGGATAGCTCAGGGGTAGAGCAGGAAGGGTTTGCGACTCTCACGGAACTCAGCGGCCTGGCGGTCCCAGTCCTCCAAGAGGGGATCGATCCGACCGGCTTCGATGGCGAGCCTCACTTTGTCCGATCCCGTGAGGCGATCGATCGTCGCCGTCCAGGCGAAATCGCGCGGATGCCGCCTGCGGATCTCGTCGATGAGCAGGAGCGACGTGCGGACCGGACGGTACGCCTGCCGGTCGGTAATGGCGAAGCGAATCGCCGGGATACTCTGCCCCTTGTGCTTGGCGGCCGTCGGCGCCACCGACATCGTAATTGCTTCAAACCGGATGCCCGGGAGCCGCCGCTCGTTCATGACCCGGGCGACCTCCTGCGCGTTCAGCCAGGGGGCACCGACCTGCTCGAAGGGCCGGTCGGTGCCCCTGCCCTCGGTCAGGTTAGTGCCCTCGAAGTAGACCGACCCGGGATAGCTCGTCAACGCGGCAAGGGAGCGGAGGTTGGGGGAGGGATTCACCCAGGGCAGCCCGGTCTCGTCGAACCACTGCGAGCGCCGCCAGTTCGCCACCCGTCCGACGATGAGATTCGCGCCGATGCCGTACTTCTGGTTGAAGAGGGTGGCAAGCTCGCCAACCGTCATCCCGTGACGTGCCGGGATGGGGTACATGCCCACGAACGACTTGAACCTGGGGTCGAGCAGGGCGCCTTCGACAATCTCCCCGCCGATGGGGTTAGGGCGATCCAGGACGACGAACGGAATCCCCTTTCTCGCGGCGGCCTGCATCGATAGCGCCATGGTGGAAACGTAGGTCCATGTGCGACCCCCGACCTCCTGGAGGTCATAGACCAGAACGTCAACGTCCTTCAGCATCTCCGGCGTGGGCCCGCGATCCTCAGACATGTATAGGGAGTGGACGGGGACACCTGTCTTGGGATCGGTCTCGTCCACGACCTTCTCACCCGCCTCCGCCGTGCCCCGGATGCCGTGCTCGGGGGCCAGCAGGGCGACCAGCTTCAGATCCTTGTGCTTCGCGATCAGATCGATATCCGGTGTCCTCGAGCGGTCGATCCCGGTGTGGTTAGTGATCAGGCCGACCCGCTTCTCTCGGAGCGCCCGCGGCACGTTGGCGAGGAAAGTCTCGATGCCCACCCGAACCGTCAACGCGGAGGCACGCGCCGTCGCGCCCCCGGCCTCCGCCGTGACGGCAGATGACACCGGGACCAGAGCCGGCGGCGTCGCACACGCGGCAAGCAGTAACAGGGCAGGAGCAAGGGCCTTCCATGATGGACGTGCCCGCGCACCGCGATCGCAAACAAAGGTAGAAGCGGCGGCCTCAAGGGCAGATGAAGATGACATGGCTACCATTCGGATGTAGGTTGTTACAGACGCCTCAGCTCAAGTTCAGCAACTAATTCTATTACAGATTTCGTGCGCGGTGAGGGATTTGCGTCGCGGCTTGTAACGCCTTTTGTGTTTTTCTGTCGGCACATGACGACAATTTCCAGAATCGAAAAGTCAGGGAAGGTGATGCGCGTTACCTGACATGTGAGTCTGATACCCACCATTCTGTTTTGTTGAAATCCGACCGCTCGACGCTCAGGGCGGGTACAATACGTGGTAGGTAGCGCCAGCTTTAGAGCAATCGCACTATGCGGAAAGGGTGCATAAAATGCGCGTCCTGCATAATTTCAAAATGCAAGGTATTGCAAGCTAATGCAAGTCGTGGGGCAAACATTAACGCCGAAGCAGGAGCTGGCACTCGTCGCCCTGCTTGACTGTGGCGTGATCAAAGAGGCGGCGAAAACTGTTGGTGTCAACGAAGCAACGCTGTGGCGCTGGCTCCAAAGCCCGGAATTTCAATCCCGCTATCGCGCCGCCCGTCGTCAATTGGTCGAGACGGCTATCGCACAGTTGCAGAGTGATTGCACCATCGCGGCGCGCGTGCTCAGAGAGGTAGCGGAGGACCGGCAAGCGCCCGCTTCGTCGCGTGTGGCCGCCGCTCGCGCCATCCTTGAACAGAGCATCGGCGCCATCGAGTTGATGGATTTGCAGGAGCGCGTCGAGATGTTGGAAAAGTCGTTGCCGATACCAGCAGGAAAAAGATCGTGGCGTTAAAAGAGCGCGTTAACAAACTATGCGACAGGCTACTGTTACAAGATGCGGAGCTTGATCGGCTGATCGAGCGGCTCGGCCCCGAAGAGGCACTAAAGGTGATTGAAGAGTTGGTGAAGGAGTACAACGCTGATGAGCCTGAAGTCACAGCTTGAGCGATTAGAGCACCGCGCCGGCATCACCGACGCGCCGCCCTGCACTCACGTCATCAGCATCACTAACGAAGGCGAGCCGGTGCCGCCTTCACGTTGCGATTGCGCCGGCGAGCATATAAACGTCGTCGTCTGCCGAGTGACGATGCCGCCCTATGAGGCGCCCTATGAGCCTAGAGACACGACTCCAACGACTTGAGCGCGCGCCGCAATCCGGCGAGTTGCCCTACGACTTGACGCTCTTGACCGACGCTGAATTGCTGGCTTTGGAAGAGTGTTTCAGCAAGGCGGACGCGCGCGGCCTGCCGCTAGCTCAATACATCACGCCGGAGGTGTACGCGGCATTGCAACGGGTAGAGCGCCACGCATAAGGTCGCGCGAACGTTTCAGGTTTTGTCAGGTTTTCCGCCGCGCCCGCATGTCAGGAAAACAGGAAGCTAATCGGAAAGCATATCCCCGCAAACCTCACACGCGCGCCGTTTTATAGACTCCGCAACGTTCCGCCCATGCAAGTCGCCGGCGGCACACCTTCACGTTCAAAGCCCGCCCTGTAGCTTTCGACGTTCGCAAAGGTCGCGCCACTCGCACGCACGGTGAAAGCTCGTCGAGACGGGTATACAATGCGCTTACCCCGAAAGGAAGCCTCATCATGAATAGACGACGTGCGGACGCGCTGGAGAATGTTGAACGTGCGAGGGGTCATATCAAGTTTGCTCATCACACCGTGGAGAGGTGTCCCGAAGATGACAATTCCTGCTTACCTGAAATCAAGGAAACCTTAGAGATTGCGTACGGCGAACTGGAGGAGGCGGAGAGGATCTTGCGTCCTCCGGAAAAGGAAGAGTAAGGCGCACATTTGCCATGTGCTGAAGCGGGTACGCTGCGGTATGGACTGAGGGCGGAACCGAGCGTACAGCGAACGTATGCGGGCGCAACTACCCGCTGACAAACGAAACCACCCGCCAAGCTTATATATGCTCGCGGGTGGTTCTGATACCTCAACAGCGATGGATAGAGATTAGGCTTCGTCGCTCGTCTTGGCTCGACGACGCTGGCGCACTTTTGCGGCAACTCCTACCAGGCCCGTGCCGAGCAGCAGCGTGGCAGGCTCCGGCACGGCCGTCGCCGTGATGTTGTCTGCGCCAAGCTGGGCGTTAACCAGCGGGATCGCATTCGGCATGCCGGCAAACACCGGCGCGGGATTGTGGAACAGCCGCAGCACCCCCGCATTCATCAGCGCCGCCGTCGCACTGCCACGACTCGCCGTCATTTGTTCCGGCCAGATAAGGAACGTCACGCTGGTCCAGCCGCCCCCCGCCGTGAGGAAGATCGCCTCAGTCGAGAAGGCGATATTCTGAGGCCCCGTCGGGCCGAATGGGCCGGCCACCAGCAGCCTCAGCGAGAGGTCCGAGGGGCCGAAGTTGTTCAGGTCCATCGTGATGGCGTTCACGCCCGCGGCGATATAGTTGCCCGCCCACTGGGTGTCATTAATGGCCGAGAGCCTGCCGCGCGGACCCTCCAGTCC
>JACDEG010000432.1 GCA_013816505.1 Pyrinomonadaceae bacterium
GTCACGGAACTGCTCAAACAGCAAACAAGCCTCTGGGAGTTGCTTGATTGTAGTCTTAAACTCAATCTGGAGGCATGTTTATGAAATGTGTCCCGGCTTCAGGAGTGATAGATAATCAGCAGCTAATAACTTGCCGCTCTTAAATCTGGAGGCATTCGCAGGCAACCGGGCGTTCAGTGTGCGTGGACTACCGCCTTGATGCCGTCGCGCGGGCGCAGGCTCATCGCGGGCATGATCGTCACGTGATGGCCGAACGCGGGGCTGAAGCGGAAGCGGCGCGCGATGGTCGCTAGGCACAACACCGCCTCCATCATCGCGAAGGCGTTGCCGATGCAGACACGCGGCCCGCCGCCGAACGGGAAGTACGCGAACTTCGGCAACCGGCGCGCTTCTTCGGCATTCCACCGCTCCGGTCGGAACTCTTCCGGCGCGTCGTAGAAGCGCGGATCGCGATGCACCACCCACGACATCATGAAGACCTGCGCGCCACGCCGGATTGGGTAGCCGCCAATCTCGCAATCAGTCACCGCCTCGCGCCCGACGCCCCACGCCGGTGGGTAAAGTCGTAGCGACTCTTTGATAACCATCTCGGTGTAGGGCAGACGCGGCAGATCGGCGACCGTCGGTAGGCGCTCGCCGCCGTCGAGCACTTCGGCGAGTTCGGCGTGCAGGCGCGCTTCCGCTTGCGGGTACAGCATCAACAGGTGCCACGTCCAGGTGAGCGCCAGCGCCGTCGTCTCCTGCCCCGCGAGGAAGAGGGTCATTACCTCGTCGCGCAGTTGGCGGTCGGTCATGCGTCCCCCGTCTTCGTCCTGCGCCTGGAGCAGCATCGACAGCAAATCGCCCGCGTCTGCGCCGTTCGCTCGCCGCTCGCCGATAACTTTGAAGACCACGTCGTCGAGTTTCTGTACGGTGCGGAAGAAGCGGCGGTGGGCTGGCGTCGGCAGGCGGTTGTCGAGAATCCATTTGAGCGTGGCCTGGGATGCGAACGGCTCGGCAATCTCCTTCAGCGCGCGCCCGACATCTTCGGCGTCACCCGCCACGTCCGCCGAAAAAAGAGTGCGCGCGACGATCTCCATCGTCAGACGCATCATGTCCTGATGCAGGTCGCGCGTTTCGCCATCGCGCCAACCGTCAATCAAACGCTCGGTATAGTCGACCATGATCTCGCCGTAACGGTTCGTCCGCTCGCGGTGAAAGGCGGGTTGCGAGAGTCGCCGCTGGCGCCGCCAGAAATCGCCCTCGCTGGTCAGCAGGCCGTGGCCGACGATGCGTTGAAAGAAGGGCGTGCGGAACGACCGTGGCTTGATGAAGTTTTTATGGTCGGTCGTTAGCACCCGTTCGATGTCGCGCGGGTGACTGATGAAGTAGGCGGTCAGGTAGAGAAAGCGTGTGCGCACCACATCGCCGTAATCGCGCGCGATGCGCGTCACGAAGCCGAGCGAGTCGCGGTTGAACTCCGGCATCACGCCGGTCAACCAGTTACCTTTTGGGCCGGGAGGCACGAGGGAAGGAGTCATCTCGGACGCGCTTTCCGGTTCATCCTTCATCCTTCCGCCTCTTACTACTATCCTGTCCATCCTGTCTATCCATGTATAACCTTGTCGCTCTTCCGCCAACGTCGTGATTTCGATTCAGAGGGGCAGGTGTTGTCTATTCTTCGTAACCGTTCGGGTGCGCCTGCATCCACCGCCAAGCTGAATCAACGATCACGCGCAAGACCTGGAACTCAGGCTTCCAGCCTAGCTCGTTTGCGATCTTCTCGGAGGTGGCGACAAGGGCGGGCGGGTCGCCGGGGCGGCGTGGCGCGAGTCGCGCGTCGATGTCGCGCCCCGTCACTTGGCGCGCCACGTCGATCAACTCTTTGACGGTGTAGCCGTCGCCGCCGCACCCCAGGTTGTAGATCGCGCTGCGCTCATCGAGTATGCCGAGCGCGAGGATGTGCGCGCGCGCCAGGTCGACGACATGAATGTAGTCGCGCACACATGTGCCGTCGCGCGTCGGGTAATCGTCGCCGTAGATTTCGACGTGCGTGCGTTTCCCCGTGGCGGCCTGCAACACGAGCGGGATGATGTGCGATTCGGGGTCGTGCTGCTCGCCGCAACGCTCGGTCGCGCCCGCCGCGTTGAAGTACCGCAGCGCGACATAGTTCATTCCGTAGGCGGGGCCGTACCACTTGAGCGCCCCTTCGAACGCGAGCTTCGATTGGCCGTAAGGATTGAGCGGGTTGGTCGGCAACGTTTCATCCATCGGCAGACGCACCGGCTCGCCGTATGTCGCGCACGTCGAAGAGAACACGATCTTCCGCACTTCCGAGTCGCGCATCGCGTCGAGCAGTGAGAGACCGGCGACAAGGTTGTTGCGGTAGTACTTCGCCGGGTTAGTCACCGATTCGCCAACCATCGCGTCGGCGGCCATGTGAATCACGGCCTCGACGCTCTGCTCGGAAAATGTGCGACGGATCAGGTCGCCATCCGATAAATCGCCCTGCACGAAGCGCGCATCAGGGTCCACCGCGGCGCGATGGCCCTTGCCGAGATTGTCATAGACGACGACCTCGTGACCGGCCTTGATTAACTCTTCGGTGACGATGCTGCCGATGTAGCCGGCGCCCCCTGTGACAAGAATCCGCATACCGTTTGATCGTCAACTTTCCGCAGGCCACGTCACGCATATCTTCAACGAGAAGCGCGGCCCGCATGGGTCAAAAAGTTTTTGGTGAAATGAAAAGCGAGCGGCATGATAGCATGCGCACCGACCGGCGATTAAGCGTCAACTGCATCCGCCGCACGCACGCTTCCGGCATCAACCAACACAATCGTTCGATGATTATTGACCCCGTTCCGATCACGAAATGAAAATGCTGATACGCAAAATTACAGCTCCGTCGCTTGCTCTCTCACTCGTCTTCGCGTTGTGTGTCATTTCATTTGGCTCGCACGCCGCGCCCGCGTTGCGACAACGTCGCACCGTCACGCTCTTACTCATCAACGGTAGAGTCTTCACTGCCGACGCGAACAACTCGGTCGCCGAGGCGGTCGCGATTGATGGCGCGCGGATCGTCGCGGTCGGATCGTCGCGCGAGATTCAGTTGCGCTTCAGCGGCGCACGAATTGTTGACCTGCGTGGCCGACTGGTGACGCCCGGCTTCAACGACGCGCACATCCACTTCGCGGGCGGCGGACTCGCCCTGATGCGCGTTGACTTGACGGAAGCGCGGAGTCTGGAAGAGGCGAAGCAGAGAGTCGCGGCGCGGGCTCGCGAGTTGACGCCGGGGACGTGGATTCGCGGGCGCGGCTGGGATCATACGCTGTGGGGCGGCGCGTGGCCGACGCGGAAAGATTTGGACGAGGTCGCGCCGAACCATCCCGTTTTGCTCCAGCGCGTTGATGGGCACGTTAGTTGGGCGAACTCGCTCGCGCTGCAAAAGGCGGGCATCACACGTGACGCGAAAGCACCGGAGGGCGGTGAAATCCTACGTGACGCGAGCGGCGAGCCGACTGGGATTTTGAAGGAGACGGCGGCGGGTTTAGTCGAGCGCGTCGTGCCACCGACGACGCGCGCCGAACAGCAGGAAGCCATCATCCGCGCGCTCGCCGAAGCGAAGCGTTACGGCATCACTTCGATTCAGGACAACTCCGGTTATGAAACCACCAAGCTGTACCGGGAGTTGATGCGCGAAGGTAAGCTGACTGTGCGCGTCGCCGAGTGGCAGAACTTCGACGACTCGGTTGAAGAACTGAAGCGGCAGCGTACAGAGTTCGCGTCGTTCAAAGACGACCCGCTGCGTCTGCGACTGACCGCGCTGAAAGGCTACGTTGACGGCACGCTCGGCTCACGCACCGCCGCGATGCTCGCGCCCTTCTCGGACGACTCCACCAACAGCGGCATCCCGCGTCGCTCGCCAGAAGAGCTGACGCGAATGATTATCGAGCGTGCTCAAGCCGGACTCCAGATCGCACTGCACGCTATCGGCGACCGTGCGAACCGGATGGCGCTTGATGGATTTGAAGCAGCGCTTAAGCAACATCCTGTCAGGATTGATTTGTCCAACGTTACCGACCGCTCCCAAGTCGGCGTAAGTTCGCCGCGCCATCGCATCGAGCACGCGCAGGTCGTCGCGCCTTCCGACTTCGCGCGGTTCCGCACGCTCGGCGTGATCGCTTCGATGCAGCCGGCGCACGCCATCTCCGACAAGCGTTGGGCCGAAGATCGTCTCGGCGAGTACCGCGTGCTCGGCGCGTATGCGTGGCACGCGATGCAATCGCACGGCGTCCGCGTCCCGTTCGGCACCGATTGGCCGGTCGAGCCGATCAACCCGTACCTCGGACTCTACGCCGCCGTCACGCGCCAGAGCACCGAGGGCGACCCAGCCGGCGGTTGGTGGCCGCAGGAGCGTCTCTCCATTGCGGACGCGATTCGCTGCTACACAGCGGAGTCGGCCTATGCCTCGTTCGAAGAGAAAGAGAAGGGTCACATCGCCGCCGGGATGCTCGCCGACTTAGTCGTCCACTCACGCGATTTGCTGACGATCAAGGCGGAGGAGATTTTACAGACCGAAGCGGCGATAACGATCTTCAACGGCCAAGTGATTCACGAGCGCGACGCGACGCCCAGCCGCGCCGCCAGGCGGTTGAGACCTTCGATGAACAAACGCGAGCCACCCGCGCAACTATGATAGGGCATAATTTCGCCGCGTGAAGTGAATGCGTACGAACAAGGTTGAATCGCATGATAGACTTCAGGGGCACTGGCAGAAGGCTGACGCAACATGGCACTAGCACAGATCGCGCAACAGGGGAAGCACTTCCGCGAAGGCGTTCTCCGAGCTGTCGGCACTGACGGAGAACATCCGCCCGACCACTTCATGGCTCGGGTTGTGGCGCAGGTAAAGCAAACACATCAAGAGCTTCTGATAGGGTTGAACTTCACGCGGACGCCCGTCATTGGCAACAAAGGCTCGTTTGCGCTCCTTGCGTTTTTGTAATCGCTCAGTCCGGGGCTGCTCTAGCTTAGGTAGCACCAGGAACATGACTTCGGCTAAGACTTTCGGTGGCAAACTAAAGAGTGCTTTAATGGTGGTGGCAGAGTGTCGTTTGAGGGAATTGATTGTCACACATTAACTTTAGCCGAGATGCTCTGCCTTTTCCATCTCTAACTTTCGTCGGAACATCTAAGCTCGACTTTATCCATTTTTTGCGACGGCCAAGTGCGGATTTTCGGCCATTTTTTTAGTTTTCTTCCATTTTAGTGACCTCAGCGACGGATGCTGAGATGGGTTAATTCATCATCCTGTTGATTAGTTGTACCCGGCGGCTAAATGGCTACGACATATTGGGATGTCTGAAATTGAAAATGGATAAAGTCGAGCTAAGGGTATAAACTACTAGATCATCACGATGAACGCGATGGATAAAGTCGTTTCAGTTTTTCACGCGCATCCGTGATGGAAAAGCGCCAGTCAATCGTCGCCT
>JACDEG010000433.1 GCA_013816505.1 Pyrinomonadaceae bacterium
AAGTAACACCAGTGCGTCAACCAGAAGCGAATTGACCTTCCATCGTAGGCAAGGTGCGAATCATGCGACACCTCTTGCCGAGTCCTTGCCCATTAACCAGCATGCGCCGGGAGGTGTGTCGGGCCTTTGTCACTGCGCGACGGTAATTCACGTATGATGGGCCGATGCAGAGCTAGCAGGGAAGTGGTTCGCTGTCACGTCGCACAATAACTGTAGGGCGACGACAGATAAAAAGGGGAGCTTCTCGAAGCTCCCCTTTTAGTTACCAGAATAACCTTAACGTTGCCACTATTAGTCAGAATAGTCCTTTTGACTAATAGCGCGACGGACGATTGCCGGATTTGTTGAAGTCCTCAACCACATCTGAGATAAGAATTCAACAGTAATGGCTAATTGAGATTGTTGAGACCTTATCAGGCACAACGAAAAGGGGCTTATCCGACTCCTTTAGTTGCGAAGGTGCCATTGACGTTGATGACTTACGAGCTACCCTTAAGACATGAACCGGATTGTCCGAGAATCTGTCAACACAGTCCTGATTATCTTAGGCATCCTTTCGGCGGGCATGGGGCTGAAAGGTTTTCTACTGTCGAGCCGCTTCATTGACGGCGGCGTGACCGGCATCTCAATGCTGCTCGCGGACGTGCTCGGATTCCCGTTGGGGATTCTCATCCTGCTCATCAACCTTCCCTTCATCGCGCTTGGCTATCGACACATTGGCAGGAAATTCGCCATTAAAAGCGCGCTGGCAATCGCTGGTCTGGCTCTCTGCCTCGCCCTCGTCACCTACCCGGACGTGACGCCCGACAAGCTCCTCACGGCCGTTTTCGGCGGCTTCTTCATCGGCGCTGGCATTGGGCTGGCGATTCGCGGCGGCGCTGTTCTGGACGGCACAGAGATCGCGGCGTTGCTGGTCAGTAAAAGCAGTCACCTTCTGAGAGTTGGAGATGTCATACTCATTCTCAACATCTTCATCTTTTCCGCCGCCGCTTTCTTTCTCGGCATTGAATCAGCTTTATATTCGATCCTGACTTACTTCGCGGCGTCGAAAACGATTGACTTCCTCATTCACGGCCTCGAGGAATACACCGCCATTATCATCATCTCCGATCAGAGCGAGGTCATTAGACAGGATATCATTCGTGAGTTGCGGCGTGGGGTGACGGTTTACAAAGGGCGCGGCGGTCTTTCGGGCGCGGAGCAGGATATTCTGTATTGCGTTGTGACGCGGCTCGAAATCGGTAAAGTCAAGAGCGTGGTCAAAGAAATAGATGCCGCGGCATTCATCGTCTCACATCCGTTGGCTGATGCTGAAGGCGGTGTCATCACGAAAGTGCCTCTGCATTAGAGATCGAGTAATCACGGCGCTATGAATCCAATCTTCACATGGATTATTGCCGAGACTGTCGTCCGCACGCTCGCGCTCAGTAGTAAACTGCGGCCGATGCAAACGTGCCGTCATCGCCAGAGACCTTCAAACCTCGATGCCGCCGTGCGCGTGTAGATCATCGTATTGCTGATGTTCTTGTGCCCCAGGTAGTCTTGAATCAACCGCGTGTCGTAGCCCTTGTTGGCGAGATAGAAGCCCGTCGAGTGCCGCAGCATGTGCGGATGAACATCGCCGAGTCCGGCGCGGCGTCCAATCGCGCGGAACAGCAGACCAATGGCCTGCCGCGTCAACGGTCCGCCGCGCTCGCTCAAGAACAGATACGGCGAGCGGGCGTCAGGACGCTCCTCACGCACGTGCAGCCACGCCTTGATCGCCCGCAGCTCATCCCCCGCAACCGGCTGGTTGGTCGAGAGCGACCCCTTGAGGCGTCGCACGTGGAGGTGCGACGAGTTCAACTCCACATCCTTGACGCGCACGCCGATCAGCTCACTGACCCGTAGGCCGTGGCGGAAGGTCAGCAGCGCCATCGCATGGTCACGGACGCCATGCCGACCTTTGCGCGCCGCGTCGAAGAACTTGGTGAGCTCAGCTTCGGTCAGGAAATTCTTCTTTCGATCATCGACGACTTGTGCCGTGGCGGTCTTTGTTGTTCGCGCCATGCGGAATCAACTCTTTCCATTACGAGTATTGGCGGGCAGCACCAACGAGGCCTGGAAGCCCCGTTGTTACTGCACCTTCAATTTAGCACTGTTACCAATTTAGCCGAAATGGTAAGAGTTTACGCTATTATCGTATGAAGCTATTCAGCCTTTGGATTACGGACAGGGGGAACAGATTCAGGAGGGTTCGCGATGATGAGTTCAATTTGTCGCGCCAACAACAAAGTGATTTCATCTCCAGATGGTGCATATGACTTAGCAAGTTGATATACGCGGATGGCCTCGTTGCGAGCGCCGCGTTTGGCTAAAAGATTTCCGAGTTCTATCGCCGCAGAGTAGTCCTGTGGGTAGAGTTCAACTACTTCGGTCAGGAGACGCTCTGCGGTCGCGGCATCGTTGGCTTCCGAGTAGAGTGCTTGCTTTGCACGTAAATACAGGGTTCGCGCCCTCAGCCACGGCAAGTTAAACGTTCCGCGAAATACGAGTAGATTCCCGATACGTTCAATCGGCTCAGCCTCTCGGAATGCAGCCTGATCATATAAATGTGACGGCGCAAGAGCTTGCGCTCCGATAAAGAAAGTTCCCGTTACAACATCAGAGGGATCACTGCCCTGCACGTTCAACGAGCGGGCGCGAATTCCTCGCCGCGTTCTTTCCGCCCTCGTAAGGTAGTATTCCACATACGGAATCTCAGTTGATGCTTTCAAATATTTATTATAGTAGCGAACGAGGTCAGCAGTCCGCTGTCCTAAGTCGATGCCTTCATCATTGAAATAGCGGAAGGCATTCGCTGCTCCACCGACCAACTCGTTGTAATACTCCCACGGACGCACAACAGGAAGAGCCGATACTAGCGCTACGGCCGCAGCGAAAGCGGCGCAGCCACGTAGAATGGGAGATCGTTTTTCAACTGCCGCCTTGATAGTAATCGCTCCAAGGATAGCAAGGGGTGGTATCACAGAGAGCGCATGCCGAATTCCCGCATACCCCGCATTTGAGAAGGCGAGAACTATCAACCATAGAATTGCTAATCCAATGACTCCATACAGTGGCGCTGCCCATAGGTGAGAAACTTTCCGAATCAAAATCAGACCTATGCCAATTACCGACAGAGCGATCAGCCCAAGAGGAAGCTTGACCATTAACACTCCCGGGAAAAAGTAGAAGGGCGTCTGGTTAACGTAAGTCTGACCAAAAGCGTAGAGTGTGAAGCTGCGTCCTTCAAATCCTGCCCGAACCACGTCGGCAAGTCCCCATAAATAGGCTCGCGGTAAAAGGTGGCCGCGTGACATTAGATGGAGTGATTGTTCGACTAGCGGAGATTGCACATCATTAATCTTTGCCGCGAGAGGGCGGTTAAAGAAGTCGCGCCCGGTAGGACTCTCGTTGAATCTAAAGCCATAAAGACCCCACAGAACAATAACAGCGCCCAATAAGACAGCCGCCACCAACCCGAGATGGCGCGCACACTTGGTAACGCCTTTCCGTGAAGCATCAGTTATTACCATCACCACGCCGCAGGTTGCTACCGCTACCATTGCGATCAGCCCTGAGTGTTTGGCTCCGAGGGCGAAACCAAGAGCCAGAGATGCAATGACAAGATTTGCGATCCGCCACGAGCGAAAAGCGACTACAGCCAGAAGCAAAGCCGTGGTAGAAAGGAGAGCAACAGGCAGATCAGTCATTACTACAGGCATATGAGCAGCCACGGTCGGGTCAATGACGAGAAACGCGAGAGCGGATAATGCCATACAATAACCAAAAGTGCGTCGCACCGCGAGAGCGAAGGCTAAGAGCAGAAAGGCATTCAAGCCCAACATCGCCGCGCGGGTGCGCCTCTGGACCAGGTCCGGATCATTTATCTGATAAACAACTTCTTCCGTTAAATTTCGCTCGTCAAATTTGTCATGAATGGTGCGGAAGGGAGATAGTTGAAAGCTGCCGCCGAAGAGTGCTGCTCCGATCCATAGTTTCGTGAGCGGCGGGTGCTCAGGATTCAATCGGTAGTCGCCGGTTCGCACGTAAGAGACGCCCGCCGCAATGTGATAAGCTTCATCCAACGTGAACCCGTCAAGCCGAGTAGCAATACTCGACCGGACTACACCACAAAGAATCAGTCCCAAAATAGCTGCAACAAAGACGATAGAGTGCCGTCCTTTTCGCGGAGCACATAAGGCCTTTGCAATCTGATCGATTCTACCGGATCTGCTAACTGGCATATGTAGTTACATCCCCTGATACATTCTCTGCGTAACTCTCACAATTCTAACTTATCCGCAGTTCTGGAACTGAAGTGATAACTTCTCTCCATCGCTTGGATGTAAACATTGTTATGGCATCAAGTGCTTTCGAGACATGTTTGAGTTTGTTCAAATCACTTCAAAGATTTTTCTTTTGACAAGCATCACCCAGAGGAATATCCTCCCCGAAACGATCAACCCGATGCGCACATTTTACTGTCGCTAGTCCACATGCAAGGTATTTACCTTGCGCGCAGATGAGACCTCTAGCAAGTAAGTGCTGTGAGAGGTAAGCATGCAAGAGCAACAAATAATTCATGAGTCAGGAAAGCTAAACACAGCAGAGCAGCTAGTGAAGCTTCTCTGACTACGACCACCAGCAGATGCGAGTACGGGCGCACTGGACAACGAGGTGCAAATAGCTTCGGACTGTTCCTGCTCACGAGCCCGCATGGTTATCGACGACGGCGCGGAGTAAGCCATTGTTCCGCGTCATTCTTCCAACGTTTAAGCTCTGTAGGAGGTAGGCATGCAAGAACAAATCAATGACGTTAACACGGATACAGTAGAGCAGCCATTAGGACTCCTTTGGCTCAGACCGCCAGACGAGAATACCGATGCGCGAAACAATGAAGTGCAAATAGCCGGAGATTGCTCCTGCTCAAGAGTTTGTGTTGTTTTAGATGATGGCATGTAATGTGTAAAAATTAGAGCTTGACCTTGCACCATGCGCTGTCAGGCAGGTGGTGATTAACTGCTTATTTCTATTGGCGCGGAGCGCCCCAAGTTTCCTCTTGCGCTGATTTTAGCGTGATCGCCAATAGTGTCTGGCAAGTCGTTACCAAAGAGCGATGTCTGATAGGTCAAGTTCAGAGTTTTACATGTAATGAGGGCACCCTTTTGCAAGTTATGCCTTTGTTACTCGGACCCAGCTCTTTACGCAGCATTAACAGCTTTTGCTGTTAATGCAAAATCGTAGCGGACGGCTTGCACAAATCTGTGCAAACCGTCGCGCAATTTTATCAGTGAAATAAGAGGAGGATCACCATGCCGCCTGTTTATACAGCAATTCTCGGTGAAAGAAAAAAGCTAAAGAAACGCGCTGCAACGAGACATAGTTTTTGCGCTTGATTATTCTATTGGGCATGAGACCGATAGAGAAGTTGACCTTTGAGGCGAT
>JACDEG010000434.1 GCA_013816505.1 Pyrinomonadaceae bacterium
CTCGGATCGGGTGATGGAAATAGCTTGTGGTTTACATAACCTGAGAGTTACTTGTCGTCAACCGCTAGAAGCACTTGATTTGTTTGATTTCGTTAGTTCTGCTTAATTCCAATAATGTCTATTTAACAGTTCGACCGATTGGCGCAGTGCTTCTAAAGCGGAAGGAGCAACGAGCGCGCCGCCTGTTTGCGCCTCCCCGGTAGGCGCGCCTTCATCATGCGCGTCTAACACAAGGCCGAGCACCCAATAGCCGCGCCACCTCTCGCCCGACCGGCTTTCGTCTAGTAACTTGATCGCACGCTCGGCGGATTTGAGCGCCGTCCGCGATTGATTTAAGCCTAGAAGGGCGAAGGCGCGTTCCACCAGCGCGACCCCGAGGCCGTCGCGGTTCTCCAACTCCTCTGCAATGTGGATCGCTTCGTCAGCCGATTGTAAACCAAGCTCGAAGTCCCCGGCGCCTAATCTCATTCTGGCGATGTCGGTTAAAACGCGAAACTCATCATCACGGTCGCCGATCTCACGCACCATCTTCAGCGCGCGGTCGAGCAATCCTTCGGCCTGTGCTAAACGCCCGCTCTCGCTGTGCGCGCGCCCGAGAAACCACAGCGTCTCGGCTTCACAGTGAGCATCGCCGATGGTCTTCAAGCTTTCTGAAGTGCGATTCAGAAACGCGATGCCTTCCGCGTAAAGCCCCTGTTCGATGCGCACCTGCCCAATCGCCATGTTCAACTTAGCTTCGCCGCTTGAGTCGCCAACCGTGCGGTAGTTGTCGCGCCCGCGTACGGCTAAGCTGATCGCAGTTTCATATTGGCCCTGGCTCAAGGCCGCCCAGTGCAGACGGCGCAAGGTTTCGGCTTGCCGTCGCATGTCGCCCACACGCGTGTGGTACTCAAGCGCTTGTTCAAGCAGCGGCGTTCCTTCGCCGTAACGTCCTTGCAGCGTCCGCGTCCAACCAAGCGTCGCGCGCGCCAGAGTCGCCATCTGTTCGCCTTCGGGGGCATCTTCGAGCACTTGTTCGACCAACCGCGCTGCCAGCTCATGGTTGCCCATGCTGTGCTGAATGCTGCCCAGTTGGATCAACGACAAAGCTTCGCCGCTTTGATCCTTCAACCCGCTGTAGAGCTTCAGGGCTTCTCCGGTCGCGGAGTTGGCTTCACGATACAAGCTCAAGCTCATGTAGGTGAGACCCTGCTGCAACTTTACCGCTGCCTTTGCCGCTTCATCATTAAGCGATTGGGCAAGCGCGAGCGCTTCTGTTAACACTTCCTCCGATTTGTGAAGCCTTCCCAACGAGTAATGGCTTTTGCCTAGCCCGATTAGTAGCTTCAACCGGTCGGCGGGCGTGATGTCGGCATTACGCGAACGGTCAAGCTCGTTGAGCGCGTGGTAAGCGCGTTCGGCGCTGGTGCTTGCTTCGCGCCATTGCCAACGATTGCTGGTCGCTTGGTAGGCGCGCAAACTCCACTGAAAAGTTTGTTTCAAATCACCTGCCGCGGCGTAGTGCGCGCTGATCGCACCAGCCACGCGGTCAAGCTCATGCGCGTAAACCGTTTCAAGGACACGCGCCGCCTGCTCATGCAACCGTCTCTTTCGTCGCGCAGGCAAATCGTCATATAACACACGTCGCAGCGTCGTGTGATAAAAGCGGTAATCTTCACCGAGCGTCAATCCATGATCAGTCAACACTCCGCTTCGTAGCGCTTCATCAAGCCGGTCTCCTGTTTCTTCTTCATTCTTCTCAGCTAACAAGGCGAGCGTCGCGATACGAAATTCATCACCGATCACTGCCGCTTGTTCGACCGCTTCGCGCACGGGCGGGCGTAGCCGGTCGAGTTGCGAGCGCGCCGCCATCACCAGCGTCGTCGGTAGATGCAAATCCTTAATTCCATGCCACTGCCAGCCTGGTTGCGCGCGCGCGTCGCTTGCGTCCTTAAACCGGATCACACCTTCTGCGACAAGCAAGCGCAACATCTCAGTGAGAAAGTAAGGATTGCCTCCCGTCACCTGGTAAACCATCTGCAAATCATCCAGCGGGAGGGCAGGGCTATATGCACTGCCGCCGAAAACTTTTTCAACGGCGTCGCGACAATCGGATTCGCTCAGTTGCTGAAGCGCGAGTGCTGTGTAACTACGGTACGATGCTTGTCTTTTCAACCACTCGGCGAAGGGGTGGTCCAGAATCTCCGTTTCTCCGCTCCGGGCCAGCATAACGATCATCAATCGCTCGCTCTGTGCCGTCCGCAGTAAGCATCCAAGGACATCGCGGCTGGCTTCGTCTGCCCACTGCAAATCATCGAGCACCATCACCAGCGGTCGCCTTCGGCTAAGGCGGATGAAGCATTTGCTGACGGGTACGACGGCGCGAAAATTATCATGAGCCGGGACATGCGACGGCACGTGCGCTACGGTGTGCTGGGGCACGGGTTCCTTCCTGTCACCGTCTGCTGTCGCGAAGCTCGCGGCGAACCAGTTGGAACCGGCAAACAGCTCCCCGGGGAGGGTCACCCCGCACTGCTTCTCGACGATGGTGCGCAGCGGAACGAGGTCGCCCGTGTTACGCCGCGAAGTTGCGCTCTCGTCGTCCCTTGTGTCCAGCATTCGACAAACGTTCTGTAAGAGACCTAGTAAAACTTCGTATGGCGCAAGCTGGCTTCCGCCGTAATCGAAGAATTGCGCATAAGCCGTGAGCGCGCCCTGCGTGCGTGCCCAAGCGGAGAAGTGGCGTGCGAGCTGCGTCTTGCCGATGCCGGGTTCGCCGACGATTAACACTGGGCGCCCGGCCGCTTCAAGCGTGCGCCGGTACTCGGCGCAGAGCGCCGCCATTTCCGTTTCGCGTCCGACGAGTTGGTTGTAATCGGGGTCGGTCAAGGGTGGGGCGGGCGTGGGGGGCGGGTTCGGTTGCGTCCGGTCGGGGCGCTCCGCCGCCGGTTGATCGAAAGCTTTTTGTGCGGAAGCGTCAGGCGCGTTTGGTTCACCTGTGGCAGCCGGGTCCGTGTCGGCGAAGCTTACGGGAGCGATAAAGCGGTAGCCGCGCGCGTGATACGTTTCGATGAAGCGGGCGTTCGCCGCTTCATCGCCGAGAGAGCGCCTGGCTTGTGAGATCGCCTTCTTCAAGACGCCTTCGGTGGTGAAAACGTCCGGCCAAATTTGTTCCAGCAACTCCTCTTTGGAGACCACCCGCCCGTGGTTCTCGGCCAGGTAACGCAGCAAGCGCACGGCGTGCGGTTCGAGCGGCACGACCGCGCTCCCGCAGTAGAGCACATCGACGCTCGGCGACACCCAATACGGGGAGAAATGAACGGTTCGTGGAGACGCAGACATGGGCCGTGATGCGAAACTTCTACTCAGCGGGGAATAACACGTTCAGCCGGGTTTGTAGACAACCGTCGTTTACTGCTCACACGCGATTTGTCACACCTCAAACTACTTCATCATTAACTTGAGAGAATAGAAGCCTTAAGCGAAGCAGTCAACTTTTGTTCCGAACATATTATAGAGCGGGGTGCAATTAAAAGTGGGACTCAAGCAGCCAGTCGCTTGACGGCTTTGATCGTAGTATGGCAGACCGAGTTTAAGCAGATAGTCGAATTTACTTCTTAGCGGGTAAATGCCCCGCAGCTTGCTGCGAATGTTCGCCTGCTATCCGCAATACTCCGCAGCTTGCTGCGGCGAAAATTTACTAACAATGGTTCGGACAGTTTTTGATTGAAAAAGTCCAGTAAATCAGCGCCCGTTTCAAGCGCTTGGTGAATTAAACGCAAGTTAGCTCCAAAGCTGACTTTGAGTTAATCGAAATACGAGCGTCTTTTCAACGAATTGAGGATGTAACGTCATGTAACGTCCCCCAAACTGTCCGAACCATTGACATCGTCACCACATCGTCACCAAACCGTCATGACTCAATGCTCGCCGCTCGCTTATTTTGTCTGCTGCAAAACAGCCGTGGAGCCGTGCGGCTATGACATCAACCGCTTTCAACTACGTTTCAGAAAGGCGCGCCCCATTATGTTACTCAACTTAAATCATTCTCTCGCTCGTCGTTGCACCTCGCTGGCGCTGCTGTTTGTGGTCGCCGTCGCCGCTACTTTCTCGCTGCCGTTGCCCCGCACGGCGGCGCAGTCTGCCAACCTAATCGAGGCCGGCCAGGCGGCGCGTTCTGCCTCCGGCGACGTGGCCGCCGATCCGCAAACGCAGATGCCGCCGGCCCTGCGTGAAGCGGTCGAACGCTCGCGCTACCGGATCAGCGAGCAGGAGTCGGCGGCTGTCCCCGGCGGCTATCAAGCGATGAATCCGGCGCAAGCCTTCAGCGCCACCTTCGCCAAAGCTGGCCTGCGTGTGCAGCCGCACATCTCGTCAGTTAAAGCCGAGTCAGCCGCCGCCGAGTCGGCTCAAGCAGCGTCGGCCACCGGCTGGCAGTGGGGGATGAGCCTGCGCGGCTACGGCTATGGCGAGCGGATGCAGGAGGCCACTCCGGCCACGCTTGAGGCGGCAGATAACCGCATCGAGTACCGGCGCGGTGAGCTGACCGAGTGGTACGTGAACGACCAGCGCGGGCTAGAGCAGGGCTTTACGCTGGCGGCACGGCCTGCGGGTGGTGAGGGACGCGAGCCGCTGGTGGTGCGCCTGAGCGTGGAGGGTGATCTGCGCGCGGAGGGCAGCGCAGACCATCAGCGCATCTATTTTGTGGAAGAGAGCGGCGCTTATGTGTTGAGCTACAGCGGGCTGGCGGCGTTCGACGCGCATGGGAAGAGGTTAGCGGCGCGGATGCGGATCGCTGAGGGCGAGGTGCGGTTGGAAGTGGAAGACGAGGGAGCGGAGTATCCGCTGACGATTGATCCGCTGATCGCCACAGAGACCAAGCTGACGGCCAGCGACGCGGCTGAGGATGACTACTTCGGCAGTTCGGTCGCGATCAGCGGCAACACCGCTGTGGTCGGTGCTTCTCGGGACAACACGGCAGCGGGCGTGGACGCAGGCTCAGCCTATGTCTTTGTGCGCAACAGCAACGGGATATGGAGCCAGCAGGCGAAGTTCACCGCCAATGATGCGGCTGCTGGTGACGGCTTCGGCCTATCGGTCGCGATCAGCGGCGACACCATCGTGGTCGGTGCTTGGAGGGACGACACGTCAGCGGGCCAGGATAAAGGCTCGGCTTACGTCTATGAGCGCAGCAACGGACTGTGGATCGAGCAGGCGAAGCTCACCGCCAGCGATGCGGAGATTGAAGACTCCTTCGGCGAGGACCTCTTCGGCAAATCGGTCGCGATCAGCGGCTACACCATCGTGGTCGGTGCAGTTGTTGACACTACGACGGCGGGCGTGGACGCGGGCTCGGCTTACGTCTTCGTGCGCTTCCTCGGAGTGTGGATCGAGCAGGCGAAGCTCACCGCCAGCGATGCCGATGGTCTTGACGCCTTCGGCGAATCGGTCGCGATCAGCGGCGATACTATCGTGGTCGGTGCTATTGG
>JACDEG010000043.1:0-18869 GCA_013816505.1 Pyrinomonadaceae bacterium
GTTGAGTGCCGTGTTGGCGCGCGAGTCGCCGCTTGATGCGACGCGCGCCGTCTCATGGATGTTGCAGACCGCCGCCGCTGTCGCCGCCGCTCACCGCGCGGGTGTTATCCATCGCGACCTGAAGCCGGGAAACATCTTCGTCGAGCAACACCCGAACACGCAGCAGGCGATTAAAGTCCTCGACTTCGGCATTGCGAAACTTGCCACGGACACGACCGGCGGCAATCAGGTGACGACTCTGACTGATGTCGGCGTGATGATCGGGACGCCGCGTTATATGTCGCCCGAACAGTGCGGCGGCGCGAGCCTGACGCCCGCCTCGGATGTGTACAGTCTCGGTGTCATCTTTTACGAAATGCTGACCGGCGATGCGCCCTTTGACGGCTCGACGCCGCTCGCGCTGGCTCTCAAACACTCGTCACAGGCACCGCGCCCACCACGCGAAATTGTGCCGACGATTCCGCCCATGATCGAAGAAGTGGTGCTGCACGCGCTGGCAAAAAATCCGAACGACCGCCCCGCCAACGCCGAAGAGTTGCAGCGAGAATTATTCGCCGTCGCCGTCAGCCTCGGACTCGAACAGGACGCGGCGTTGGGCGCGCGCGTATTCGACACGCCGCGCGATTCTGCGAACGCCAATGTTGAAACGTCCCCGGCGGCGCTTCAGCCCATCGGGGTTGATGTCGACCGCCGCGCCGATGCGACCGCGCCGCTCACAACAGACGGAGCGACTCCTTCGCGTGCTACATCATCATCCGATGCGACCGAAGACCGAGCGCCGATGACCGGGGGACAATCATCACCGCAGACGTTCCCGACAACTCCTGCCTTCGGCGAGCCGGGGTCGACCGGGGCGGTTGCACCTGTGGCAGTGACGCCCTCGCCCGTCGCGCCGCACGGTGTCACCGTTGGTTCGCGCATGCACACCTGGCTCCGCCGTCACGACGCGCGGGACTGGCGTGCGTGGCTGCGGGAGACGCCGGTGCGCGTCGGCCTGCTCATCATCGCTTGCGCCGCGACAATCGCCGTCGTCGCTTTGTGGCGCTCATTAAATAATCAATCGGGCGCTTCAACTTCAACGGGCCGCGCGGTGGCTGTCGATGAAGATGCGGTCGGACGCGATCTATCATCTGCCGAGTCAATGCCGCGTGCGACATCAGTTCCGCGCGAGCCTCGTTCGGCGGCGGAGTTCTACGAGCGTGGCACTTACTATTTCACATCGCGCGACTATGAAGGGGCGGTGCGCGACTTCCGGCGCGCGCTCGAATTGCAGCCTGACTTTCCGACGGCGCACAACCGACTCGGACGGGTGTTGATGATGAAGGGGCAACTGTCGGCGGCGGCTGAAGAGTTCCGCGCGGCGATCCGGCAGCGGGGCGGAGACTATCCGGCGGCGCAGTACAACCTCGGTTTCACTTTGGAGCGGCAGGGGGAGGGGGAACAGGCCGTCGCCGCTTACGCAGATGCAATTAAGAATCGAGGCGGCACGTACCCGGACGCTTTCTATCAGACCGGCATCATCCACTTGAATATGAATCGTCACGCCGAAGCCGAAGCCGCGCTGCGCACCGCCATCGAGCAGTACGGCGGGCGCGATGCTGACGCTCATCACGCGCTCGGCGTCGCGCTCGCGCAGCAGCAGGATCACGCCGGGGCGGAAGCATCGTTCCTGGCGGCGATTGCCGAACGCGGCGGCGATTTCGCGGACGCTCATTACAACCTCGGCCTGATGTATGAAAAGACTGAGCGGTTGGATGACGCGATCAAAGAGTACGAAACATATCTCAAGCAGCAACCGCGCGGCGCGAATCGACGACTGGTTGAGAACAGTCTGCGCGCCCTGCGTCGTCGCGCGGCACGTCAGGGAGAATCACCGTGATGACCAGCGTTCAGGAAGAGTTTCAAATGAAGCCGTTCAAGGTCGGCGACGCGACGTTCGGCGACGGGCGTCTAACGATTATCGCCGGGCCATGCGTCGTCGAGTCGCTTGACCACGTGTCGTTGATGGCGCGCGAGTGCGCGAGTCGCGTCCGCGCCGCCGGCCTCGACTATGTTTTCAAAGCTTCGTACGACAAGGCGAACCGCTCGTCGCACGAAAGTTTTCGCGGCATCGGCGCGCGCGCGGCGCTCGACGCACTGCGGCATGTCAAGGCGGAGTACGGCGTCCCGGTGCTGACGGACGTGCATGACGTGACGCAAGTTGAAATGGCGGCGGAGGTCGTCGATGTGCTGCAAATTCCGGCCTTCCTTTCGCGGCAGACTGATCTGATCGACGCCGCGGCGCGCACGGGCCGCGCCGTCAACGTCAAGAAGGGCCAATTCCTCGCGCCGGCGGACGCGCGCAACATCGTGCGTAAGGCGCGCGCCGCCGGTTGCGAAAAGCTTTTGTTGACCGAGCGCGGCGTCTCGTTCGGCTATCATAATTTGGTGGTGGACATGCGCTCGTTTCCAATCATGCGCGAGTTTGGCGCGCCGGTCGTCTTCGACGTGACGCACAGCTTGCAATTGCCGGGCGGCCTCGGACATGCAACCGGCGGGCAATCGGAATTCATCGAACCGCTCGCCCGCGCCGGAGTCGCCTGCGGCGTCGACGCCGTCTTTATGGAAGTGCATGACTGTCCCGCGCGCGCGCTGAGTGACGGCCCGAACGCACTGCCGCTCGAACGCCTGAGCGGGCTGCTCGACATGCTCCGTGACATCCACGAATTAGTTCGTCGCCAACGCAGTCTTGAAAACATCGAAGCCGGAACGCACGCCTAGCCGACCGAATAGGATTGAGACTTAAAAACAACTTCATCCCAAATTTAACCGCCCGCGAACGCGAGAGGGCGCGAAGGATGTGACACACAGCAGCATTGTTGGGCGCTAGTCTGTAGGTAAAGTGCAAAATGAAGAAGATGCCGAAACTAATTTTCTGCTTTGGCTTGATTCTGGCCTTGTCGGATGTTTCTCGCACAAGCGGCTCTGTGCCGATAGTTGATGTGTTTTGGCTCGACCGCTACGGCAGCATTTCTTGGGAGAATGAGAGGGCGCGGCTCGACAATTTTTCAATCCATTTGATCCAGAATCCTGATTTCGTCGGATATGTTTTTGTTAATGCCGGGCGGTGTGCGTGCAGAGGCGAAGCGCAAGCCCGTGCTATTCGCGCTAAGAATTACATGATGAAAGTGCGAGGTGTTGAGTGGAACAGAGTTGCGTGGAGAGATTTGGGCTATCGCGAAGAGCCGGAAGTTGTGCTTTACCTCTTCAAGCGTAATGCACGGATTCCTTTCAATCCTGAATATGAGCCTGCCAAAGAAGGACAGATTATTGAAAATTGCAGCATGAATGCTCGTAGGCAAAGGAAGCGCTGTAATCGTCACCCGCTTTTCGCTCGCGGCGTCTCAGCAGCATCGTTAATCAGGTAAACATCGCGGTATATGCCGAGGCATTCTCGGCAGTGATAGTATTTTGTCAACTTATGAAATCTCATCACATCAGCAAAGCTTTCTTCATCATCCTCTGCTGCGCGTTTCCGTTCGTAGCGCGGGCGCAGGAGGAGGCGCGCGCGGCGTGGCAGGTGGCGCGCTTTGACATCACGGCGAGCGTCGGCGCCGACCGTGCGTTGACGGGGCGCGCGGTCATCAATGGGCGCAACGTCGGGCAGGGCGCGGGGCGCACGTTCACGGTGCGGCTCAACCCGGCGGCGGAGATCAAGTCGACGAGCGCCGGCGATGCCACGGCGCAGTTCGTAACGCGCCCTGACCCGCGCACTAAGTTACAGCAGGTGACGATCACGCTGCCTGCGCCGGTGCCGCCGAACGGAACGACCGTCATCGCCGTCGAATATCGTCTGCCGGTTGGCGACAACTCTGGTCTCGCCGCCGCCTCTGCCGAAGGCGCTCAGTTCCTTCCTCTGTCGCAGTGGTATCCGTCGCCGAACACGCCGTTCGCCCCACGCGGTGCCGATTACGCCCCTGTGCGACTGACGGTTAATGCGAGCGCGGGCGAGATGGTGGTGTCCTCAGGGCAGGCGAGCGGCCAGACGTTCGAGCAGAGTCTGAATGCGCAACCGTTTTTTCTGACAGGCAAGTGGGAGACGGTTGACGGCACTGGCGAAGCGCGCGACATCAGCGCATGGCTTCCCGCCGGGGCGTCGGCGGATGAGCGACAGCGGGGCGAAGCGTTAATCGCGCTGACCGGGGCCGCGCGCAGTTTTTACGCCGGGCTGTTAGGCGCAGCGCCGAACGTTCCGCTGCGATTGGTCTCCACCCGTCGCGGAGCGGGCTTTGAGACAGGTGGCACTCTATTGCTTGATGCCGCGGTCTTCCGGCGTGGCAAAACCGATTCAGTCACGGCGCTCGCCATCGCTGAAACCGTCGCGCGAGTGTGGGTCGGCGGCGCGACCGGCGTCCAGGGGGAAGGCTCCGGCGCGGTGCGTGATGGACTCGCTCGCTACCTCGCGACGCTCTTTCTCGAAAAGCAGTTTGGTCGTGAAGTGGCCGACGCCGAAAGAATGCGGATGGCGCTGTTGTACGCACCCATCGCCCGCCGCGACGCCCCGCTGTCGGCGTCGACACCGGCCTTCGACACGCATTTCAATTCGGCGCTGAACAAGGGCGCGTTGGCGTGGCGGCTGGTGGCCGAGCGTGCGGTCGGGCGTGACGCATTCCTCGCGATGTTAAAGCGCGAGTTCCAACTGGGGCGCGACGTGCGTGTCTCGCTGGCCGGATTGCGCACCGCCCTCGGCGAGCAGAGCAACGAGAGCGTGCGGCGCGTGCTGCAAGGTGTCTTTGACCAGCCGACCGACACCGACCTGCTGATTGGCGTCCCGCAGGTGCGCGGCGGCGAGTCGGTCGCGGCGCTACGCAACGTCGGCGCGCTTGATGTCGAGGTGTCGGTGTTGGCGACGACCGAGACGGGCGAGCGCCTGACGACCACCGCCAAGATTCCGGCGCGCGACTTCGGCGAAGCGCGTTTCAAGACTGCGGCGCGAATCGCGAGCGTCGAAGTCGATCCCGAAAAACTCTATCCGCAACTCGACTATTCTAATGACGCCGCGCCGCGCACGCCCGCGCCCGAAGAAGAATTGGTTGAAGCGAATCGCTTGTTCGCGCAGCAGCAGTATGTCAAAGCCGCCGAGTCGGCCCGCCAGATTTTGCGGCGCGCGCCGCTGATGCAGGATGCGCGCGTGATGCTCGGTCGTGCCCTCGTCGAACAGAACAACCTCGTCGAAGCGGAGAAGGAGTTCCGCGCCGCGCTCGACGCGACACTGCCGTCGCCGACGACCCTTGCGTGGGCCAACATCGGACTCGCTGAAATTGCGCTCCGCCGGTCGCAACCCGCCGAGGCCGCCAAACGTTTCGACGAAGCGGCCCGCGCCGACGCCGACTACGCGACGGCGCTGGCCGCGCGTGCCGGAAGAATCAAAGCGGAGGCAGCGGCCAACGCAGCCCCGCCAGTTGACGAAGCGACCCGCGCATTCATCACTCAGTTCGATGGAGCAGTATTGAGTGGCCGCAAGGCGAATCTCGAATCGCTGATCGTCGACGGTGAGCTAAGCGGGTTCATTAAAGGAATCGTCGGCAATCAACCCGAAGTGTGGCAGACGCGCGTGCTGCGCACTGAAGCGTCGGGCGCGAATCGGATGCTGGTCGATGTCGCTGTTACTACCAGAGCACTCAACCGCGATCAATCCGGCACCGCCGTCTTCGTGCTGGCGCGGACGGCCCAGGGACTGCGGCTCGCCGATATTCAATTCTTCGAGGTGCGCTGAGTAAGGGATGAGGGATTCTTAAGGGATGAGGGATGAGGGATGAGGGATGAAGGTCATCATGCGGAAGACGAGCGGCGGGTGGTGGATGGGCAGACCGAGACGGGTTCGGCTTCTGGGGGTTCGGCTTTTGCAGGTTCGATTCCTGTGGCGGTAGATAACGCTGGGGCGCCTTCTGGTTTATCTTCCGCGTCGTCTCTTCTTCTGTCCTCGATTGAAATTGAGCGCCGGGCGGAGCGGGTCAAGTTGTTATTGATGGACTGTGACGGGGTGCTGACCGATGGTCGCATCACGCTGCTCGGCGAGGACGACGAGCAGAAGAGCTTTCACACGCGCGACGGCCACGGACTGGTGATGCTGCATCGGGCTGGGATCAAGTCCGGCATCATCTCCGGGCGCACCTCCTCCGCCGTCGTGCACCGCGCGCGCGACTTAGGAATCACATATCTGCGGCAGGGGACGTGGGAGAAGGTTAAAGACTTCACCGAGGTGTTGGCCGAAGCGCGTGTGGCGGCGGAGGATGTGGCGTACATCGGTGACGACGTGACCGACATCCCTCTGATGCGGCGCTGCGGCCTCGGCGTCGCCGTCGCCGACGCAACCGACGACACGCGCGCCGCCGCCGATTTTGTGACACGACTGCCGGGCGGCTTCGGCGCGGTACGCGAAGTCTGCGAGTTGATCCTCAAGGCGCAGCGGCGATGGGACGATCTGATGAAGCGTTACACCGAAGAGTGACAAGTGCGGAACGGTGAACGTGGGCGGAATCAGGAATCGATAATCATGAACATCAACAGCCTCTCCACGGTCGCACGCAATTGAGCACCGCTGTCAGCTTCGCCTTTCTACCGATCAAGCGGTTTTATAGCGGGCTACAATTTGGCGCGACCGTTTAGAGGCTTTGCTTCTGCCCGCCGGTTCGAGTTGAGACGGCGGGCAGAAGCAAAGCCTCTAAACGATGGATAGTTGGTCACACTCATCTGCAAACCGCTATAAGTCTCTCGCGTAAAAGTTATCCGGAATCAGGGTTGAACCAATATCCTGTCTTAATCGACTTTCACTTTTGCCTTTTGCCTTGCTACTTACGTCCGCGGCGGGTGCTCTTTGGTCGCTTCGCGAGCGGTTCCGGCGCTTCCTCTTTCGGCAGCGATTGGAAATAATCGCGGCACAGTTGCCTGAACGTTTCGCAGACCGGCGAGCAGTAGCCGCCGCGTAACCGCGCCAGTCCTAACTCCCAGTTGATCCTCGCGCCTTCGATCCACCACCGCACCAGTCGCCCGTCGTCCACTTCCTCGCGCACCGCGCCGAGCGGCACGATGCCGACGCCCAGCTCTGCTTCCACCATCCGCTTGATGGCAGCCTGCCGGGCCAACTCCATCGTGACCGTCGGCTTGAGTCCGGCTTCCTCGAAGAACTCGTCAATCTGACGCCGCGTGTTGCCGCCGCGCTCACCGAGAATCAGTTTCTCGCCGCCCAGCGTGAACGCGCTGATGACACGCTGCAACGCGAGACGGTGGCGCGGGCTGGCAATCGCGACGAGTTGATCCTGGATGAGCAGTTCGGTTTCGATGTTGCGCGACTCAACCGGCAGCGAGACAAACGCCACGTCCAACTCGCTGGAGAGAATTTGCTTCGCCAGCGCCTCGCTCGTCCCCGACGAGACGGAGACTTCGGCGTGCGGGTGTCGTTCGCGCAGGCGCTTCAGAATCTCCGGCAGAGGGTCGCCGCTGATCATCGCCGACGCGCTGCCGACGCGCACCCGCCCGCGCTCGGCCCCGGCCAGCGCGGCCAGTTCAGCCAGCGCCGCGTCGTGCTCACGCAGAATCGCCTGCGCCCGCTCCAGTAACTTTTCGCCGGCCTCGGTCAGCACCACACGGCGCGGTGTGCGGATGAACAGCGGTACTCCGACCTCCTGCTCCAGTTGACGGATCTGCATGCTGATCGCTGCCTGCGTGATGTGAACGCGAAGGGCCGCGGCGGTGAATGTGTGGGTCTCGGCAATCGCCGCAAAAGCTCTCAGTTGGCGTATCTCCATATCGTCCTCACTATCAGCAATCTTTATCGTACGGATAAAATCTTTTAGTTTCCATTATATACAGCGGCCCGCTAAGATTTGAAAGAGGCAACGTCAACAGATGGGCAAAAGTAAAAAGTAATGGTGTATTAGCGTATTGCCGGTGTGTAGAAGGCGCATGTTTGTTGGCTCAATAAGTGCAGCAACACACTACTACCCCACTACTGTAAAAGCCGGTGAAGGTGTTGATGTTGTCCATCACTCACACGGATGAACTCTCGCCACGGTGCTCGAATAAAGTGGGGTCTGTTCATCCTTTTGAAGTTTAATGAAAGCCAGCGGTAAATCAATCCTCCCCGTCACGATCCCGGCGCACCCGTCGCGACCGACGGAGTTTGTCTTAGGAGTGGATGGCGGCGGGACGAAGACGCGCGCCGTGATTCTCGACGCGAACGCGGCGGCGTCCGACGGGAAGGTTTTAGGCGAGGGAATCGCCGGGCCTTCCAACCCTCTGCGCGTCGGCATCGGGAACGCTGCCTCCGCGATTCGCGAGGCGGTTGACCGCGCCTGCCACTCAGCGCGCGTGCGGCGTATCGACATCGTTGCCGCCGAGGTGGGCTTGGCCGGCGTCAAGCGCGCCGACCTGCGCGAGCGGATGCGCGAGACGCTGAGGGGGCTGGGCATTGAAACGTTAGAGGTGGTGACGGACGCCGACATCGCGCTGTTCGGGGCGACCGGGGGGCAGCCTGGTGTGGTGATGATCGCCGGCACCGGATCGATTTGTTGCGGCCGCAACGCGCGCGGCAAGCACGTCTGCGCCGGGGGGTGGGGGCCGGTCGCAGGCGACGAAGGAAGCGGATCATGGATCGCGCGCCGCGGCGTGCAGGCCGTCGCCAAATCCGCCGACGGGCGCGGCCCGCACACGTCACTTGTCAAAGCGGCGGGCGACTATTTTAATGTCGCGAACGTCGAAGACTTGGCGACAGCGATTTATGCGCCGGGCATGACGAACGACCGCATCGCCGGGTTCGCGCGCCACGTGATCGATGCCGCGAAGGGCGGTGACGCCGTCGCGCGCGCAATTGTCGCGGAGGCCGGCGCGGAACTTGGCGAGGCTGCCGCCACCGTGATCCGCAAACTGCGCATTGAGGGCGAACACTTTCAAATCGGGTACGTCGGCGGCGTCTTCTCCGCCGGTGAACTGCTGCTGAAACCCTTGCGCCAGACGGTGACGAAAGTCGCGCCGCACGTCACCTTCGCGCCGCCGCTGTTCGCCCCGGCTGAGGCCGCCGCCCAGATGGCACGCAAGCACCTCCGCCTCGCGCTCGCAGGGTGAACTACAGTGAAGAGTTTTCAGTTTTGAGTTTCAAGTTTTGAGCTGAAAACCGAAAACCGGAAACTGTTTGCTGGCTTACGTTCAAGTAAAAATCGAAAATCACAAATCGAAAATCTTCCAATGTCTGAATTCATCCCCCTTACCGAAGCCGAGAACCCGCGTAGCGCCGGCATCGGCGAATTGTCGCCTATGGGAATCGCGCGCTTGATGAACGACGAAGACCGTCTGGTTGCCGAAGCCGTCAATCAAGTTCTCGCTGAAGTCGCGGCGGCAATCGAGGGGATCGTCGCGCGGCTGGAAAAAGGCGGCCGTCTGTTCTACGTCGGAACCGGCACTTCGGGCCGGCTCGGTGTGCTCGATGCTTCCGAATGTCCGCCGACATTTGGCGTCGCGCCCGACCTAGTGCAGGGAATCATCGCGGGCGGCTACGAAGCGTGTTACCGGGCGGTCGAAGCTTCGGAAGATGACGCCGAAGCCGGGGCACGTGACATCGCGGCGCGCGGCGCAAGGAGTGTCGATGCGGTGGTCGGCATCGCGGCGTCGGGGCGCACACCGTACACCATCGGCGCACTTGAACGCGCTCGCTCGCTCGGCGCGTTCACCGTCGCCGTGACGTGCGCGCCCGACTCTCCGATCACACGCGCCACCGAGGTTTCCATCGTGCCGGTCGTCGGGCCGGAGGTGATTGGCGGCTCGTCTCGCCTGAAGGCCGGCACCGCGCAGAAGATGGTGCTCAACATGCTGTCGACGGCGACGATGATCCGGCTTGGCTACGTGACCGGCAACCGGATGACGAACCTGCTGCCGCGCAACACGAAACTGCGCGAGCGCTCGATCCGCATCTTCGCGGCTGAGACCGGCGCCGACGAAGCAACGGCCCGCGCCGCACTCGACGCCGCCAACAGCGATTTACGCACCGCGCTCGTGATGCATCGGACGGGAAGGACACGCGACAAAGCGGAACGCGCGCTCGGACAATCGCGCAACGTCGTGCAGAAGGCCGTGGATTTACTGTTGTCTAAGAATTGAAAATTTGTTCTACTCAAAAGTGACAAGTGACAAGTGACAAGTGACAGGATGGTTTATATTTCTGTACGGCATGCGCCCGCGATGTCAGCTAACAATCTTCGCCAATCAAATCGGCGTGGACAGACAAAACTCGCGTGACCTAAATCCTTACTTGTCACCTGTTACCTGTTACCTGTCACGACTGAGTAAGTGAACGCGCATGAAGACTCTCGACTTAGCTATCATCGCCGCATATCTGCTGGGGATCACGCTGTTCGGGGTCTGGTTTTCGCGCAAGCAGCAGACGACGCGCGACTACTTTCTTGGCGACCGGACGGTGCCGTGGTGGGCGATTGCCGCGTCCATCGTCGCCACCGAGACTTCGACCATCACGTTCATCTCGGTGCCCGGCATCGCGTTCGCGAAGGGTGGTAACTTTCAGTTCCTGCAACTCGTGCTCGGCTACATGCTGGGCCGCATCGTGATTTCGATGCTATTCATCCCGTCGTACTTTCGCGGCGATTTGATGACGGTCTATCAACTATTGGACAGGCGTTTCGGCGGGCGGATCAAGATGCTCGCTGCCGCGCTGTTCGTCGTGATGCGCAACATTGCCGACGGCATCCGTCTGCTGCTGACCGCGATTGTCCTGGCCTTCGTCTACATGTCGTTCCAACCGTTGGTTGACCCGGCGGCGCAACTCTTGATGACGGAGACGGCGATTATCGTTTCAATCGTGCTGCTCGGTGTAGTGATGATCTTCTTCACTTATTTCGGCGGGATGGAAGCCGTGATCTGGGTCGAGGTGGTGCAGCTCGGAATCTACATCACGGGCGCCATCGCGGCGGCGGTGGTGCTGGTCGGTCGGATCGATGGCGGGTTGGGCGAGGCCATCGCGGTGGGCGCGCGGTTCGATAAGTTCGACGTGTTCGATTTCTCATTCACTCTGACGAAGACCTTCACTTTCTGGTCGGGCTTGATCGGCGGCTGCTTCCTGACGATGAGCACGCATGGCACGGATCAATATCTGGTGCAGCGCTACCTCTGCACCGACCGCCCGCGCCGCGCGGCGACGGCGCTGCTGACCAGTGGTGTCGTGGTGTTCGCGCAGTTCATCGGATTCTTATTCATCGGCGTGCTGCTGTTCGCCTTCTATCAACCGTACGCGGACGCGACTTACAACCTGGCGACCACGCCCGCGGCCTTCCCGTTCACCGGCCCCGACCGCGTCTTCCCGGATTTCATCACCAGGCACTTGCCGTCGGGATTGTCGGGACTCGTGGTGGCCGCGATCTTCGCCGCCGCGATGTCGTCTTCGCTGAACGCGATTGCGGCAACGGCTGTCAACGACCTCTATCAACCATTCGCGCCGCGTCGCGCGGACAAGCATTACCTGCGCGTCTCTCGCTGGCTGACTCTGCTGTGGGGCGCCGTGCAGATACTGGTCGCGCTCGGTGCGATGCGCTACCGCGAAAGCTCTGCGCTCAGCCAGGCGCTCTCCGTTGCGGCGTTGATTAACGGGCCGGTGCTCGGCGTGTTCCTCGTCGGGACATTTTTGCGCCGCGTCAGCGAGCCGCCCGCGCTCCTCGGCATGGCGGCGAGCATCATCGCGATGGGCTACGTGTTTTTTGAAACCAAAATCGCCTGGACGTGGTACGGGCTGATCGGCAGCGCCATCACGTTCTTTGTGGCGTGGGCCGCGAGTTTCGCCTTCGCGCCCGCGCCGTTTGAAAAGCGGGACGAGCTGTCTCCGGCAGGCGAAGCGGTTTTACCTATGGCGGAAACCAAGAGTTACCAATGAAACGAACGAAGTCATACACGATCTGTAATTTAATCATCGCAGCTTTCATCAACGCCTCTCTGTTGTTCGCACCGGTCGGCGCGGCGGCAGTTCAACGAGCACGTGCCGATGAACCGAAGGCCAAACGGATTGACGAGCCGTCAATCATCACTTCGTCGATTGACGGGCCGGCGGCGGCGCGTCCCTACAAACGTCGCGCGTCGCGTGAAGCAATCGCATGGGCCGACACGGAGTTGCGCCGCATGTCGCTCGAAGAGAAGATCGGCCAACTGATCCACGTCGGCATTAACGCTTCATTCCTCAATCAAGAGAGCGACGCCTACCACGCGCTGCGCCGGCAGGTCGTAGAGAATCACATCGGCGGCATCATTTTGTTTCGCGGGCCGGTCTATGAATCAGCTCATCTTATCAACCGGATGCAGGGGCACGCGCGCCGCCCTCTGTTGATTTCCGCCGACCTCGAAGCAGGCGCGGGGATGCGTTTTGACGACACGATAAACTTTCCGTGGAACATGGCCGTCGCCGCCACCGGCAACACTGACTACGCGCGGCGGCAGGGCGAAATGACGGCGCGCGAGGCGCGTGCGCTCGGCGTGCAGATGATCTTCGCGCCGGTCGTCGATGTCAACAACAACGCTGCGAACCCGGTCATCAACGTCCGCTCGTACGGCGAAGACCCGGCGGATGTCGCGCGCTTCGCCGCCGCGTTCACCGAAGGCGCGCAAGCGAGCGGCGTGATCGCGACCGCGAAACATTTTCCGGGGCACGGCGACACCGCCGTTGATTCGCACCGCGGGCTTCCGGTCATCAACGTCGATAAGTCGCGACTCGAAAAGCTCGAATTCGTTCCGTTCCGCGCGGTGATCGACGCCGGCATCGGCGCAGTGATGTCGGCGCACATCGGGTTGCCGCGGATCGACCCGACCGAGATCAGCCCGCTACCGCGCGACGCCGTGATTCGACCCGCCTACGTCGATGAAGGCGGCGAGATCGTGACGGAGAAATCTTTTTTGCCGGGCACGCTCTCGCCACTTGTGCTCGGCGGATTGCTGCGTCGCGAACTCAATTTTGACGGCATCGTAACTACGGACGCGCTCGACATGAGCGGCCTGACGATCTACTTCAAGCAGGACGAAGCGGCGGTACGCGCGGTGCTCGCCAGCGCGGACATGTTGCTCAAGCCCGCTGACGCGGACGCCTGCGTGCGTGGACTGCGCGACGCGGTGCGCTCCGGTAGATTGACGGAGCAGCGCATTGAGGAATCGACCCGCCGTCTCCTCGCCGCGAAGTACGATCTCGGTTTGGTTAGTCGACGCATCGCCGCGCTTGACCAGGTTGACCGCGCGGTCTCGACACCCGCCGCCTTGGCGCTTGCGAACGAAATCGCTGAGCACGCCATCACGCTCGTTCGCGACGACGCGAAGGTGTTGCAAACAAGCGGCGTCATCAAACCAGACGCGCGCATCTTCAACCTGGCGATGACGAATGGCGAAGACCGTTTGACGATTGCGCAGCCGTTCGTCTCCGCGATGGCGCACGGCGGAAGGCGCGTCGAAACAATTGTGCTCGATGGGCGCTCAACCGAAGAGGAAGTAAAGAGAGCCGTCGAGCGCGCCGGTCAAGCCGATGTCGTCATCGCGTCGCTGTACGGTCGCGTGCGTTCGGGCGCCGCCAACAGCGTCGGATTGCCGGGGCCGGGCGCCAACGCTCTGTTGGGTTTGATCGAGGGTAAAGTCCCAGTTATCGGCATCAGCTTCGGGAACCCGTATCTGTTGCAAAGTTTCTCCGGACTCAAGACCTACGTCGTCGCTTACGGCGACATGCCGAGCCTGCAACGCGCCGCCGCCCGCGCCGTGCTCGGACAGATCGACGTGACTGGGAAGTTGCCGATCACGCTGCCGGGACTCTACCCGCGCGGGACTGGGATTCAAGTGAAAGCGGTGACGAAAGAGACTAGCGTCACGAGGGAGCAGTGAGTGGTCAGCCATATCAGCGGGACCCTGAGTAGCCACCAGCGTTGAGACTAACAAGTAAGCAAAATCCTTTGTGCCCCGTCAGGGGCAATCGAAAATAGCCCAGCGATTTATCGCTGGGGAAATGAAAGGAAGTTGATTCCAGTCCCGTAGGGACGGCTGAACAGAAAACCACATCATGGCCCATTCTTACACCAGCACTTTGATGCACTGCGTTTGGAGCACAAAGGACAGGCACAAAATCATCGACCTTGATCTGCAACAACGGCTGTGGCCTTTCATCGGCGGCATTGCCCGGCAGAACAAGATTAAGGCACTCGCAATCGGAGGCGTGGAGGATCATGTGCATGTGCTTTTGTCTTTGCCAGGGGATGTTTCCGTGTCGGAAGCGGTGCGAAAAATCAAAGGTGGCTCGTCGAAGTGGGTACATGAAACTTTCCCCGCGCTGAAGGGGTTCGCATGGCAGGAGGGTTACGGGGCATTCAGCGTCAGCGTGTCGCACGTCCAGGATACGATTCGATACATTGAAACGCAGGCGGAGCACCATCGTAAGAAAACTTTTGAGGAAGAGTATCTGATGTTTTTGAGAAAGCACGGCATACCTTACGACGAAAGATACGTGTGGGGATGAGCGAAGGAAGACTCGGAAACCTCAGCCGTCTCTACGGGACTGGCGATATTTTCGGAATGGATTCCCAGCGATAAATCGCTGGGCTATTGTCAGCCGTCCCTGACGGGACGAGATCAGCCGAGTAACTCGGCGTGCGGTGCAGCCACTGAAGTGAGTAGCAAGGCAAAAGTAAAAAGGGAACAGGCACAAGTGACAGTCAATCAAGACGGTAGATGTGTTCAACCCTGATCCTGCAAAACTTTTGCGCGAGGTACTTATCTACAGGTGAATGGTAAGAAATCAAGTGTCGGATAAAATTATTAGCTTGCGACATTCATTTCCGTCTACGCCGGTGATTTGTGCGGTCACCTGGCTGCTCTTCTTTTCGCTTGTTGCCCATCCGGTTGCGGCGGCCTCGTTGCCGACTGCGGCGCCCGCTGCGGTCGGGATGTCGGCGGAGCGCCTGGCGTTGATTGATGCGGCGGTCGAAAGCTCAATCAATCGCGGAGAGACGCCGGGCGCGGTGGTGCTGGTCGCGCGGCGCGGGCGCGTGGTGTGGCGGAAGGCTTACGGTTCGCGCGCGCGTGTCCCGGCGCTCGAGGCGATGACGACGGACACGATCTTTGACGCCGCGAGTCTGACGAAGGTCGTGGCGACCGCGACAAGCATCATGATGTTGGTCGAACGTGGATTGGTGAGGTTGAATGATCCGGTCGCGCGCTACATCCCGGAACTGAAGGACGAAGAGCGCGACGCAATCACAATCGAACTCCTGCTGACGCACCGCGCGGGCTACGCGCCCGACTTTGATCTGCGCGAGAGGTGGACGGGATACGACGAGGCGTTGCGGCGACTCTACGGCGAGCGTTTGCGCCACGCGCCCGGCACGCGGTTCGTCTACAGCGACATCGGGATGATCGCGCTCGGCGAGGTGGTACGGCGCGCGAGCGGTCAGACGCTTGACGAGTTTGCGCGTCAGAACATTTTCGCGCCGCTGAAGATGGACGACACCGGCTTCAAGCCGCGCGCGGAACTTCTCTCGCGCATCGCCCCGACCGAGACGCGGCGCGGGATGATGAGCTACCTCGGCGGCAGTGCTGATGGAGACGTGCCTGAAGTTGAGCGGATGATGCGCGGCGAGGTGCATGACCCGACGGCGAATCGGATGGGCGGTGTCGCGGGGCACGCCGGTCTGTTTTCTACTGCGGACGACCTCGCGGTTTTCTGTCAGATGATTTTGAACGGCGGCAAATACGGCAGCACGCGCATCCTCAGCCCGTTGGGCGTCGCGGCGATGACGCGACCCCGCGCGGTCAACATCGAAGGAGCGGCGCGCGGACTCGGCTTTGACATGACGAGCGGCTTCTCGTCGAATCGCGGCGACCTGTTTCCGTCAGGCTCGTTCGGCCACACGGGTTTCACCGGCACGTCAATCTGGATCGACCCGGCGAGCGAAAGTTTCGTGGTCTTCCTCAGCAACCGCGTGCATCCCGAAGGCAAGGGCGACGTGACTCCTCTGCGCGGGCGCGTCGCGTCCATCGTCGCGGCGTCAATCATCGACACACCTGTTGAAAGCGCGCGTGTGCAGTCGGGACGTTTCGCGGCGGAGTTGGCGACCAGCCTCGCGCGCCTCGTTGCGACATCCAGTACCTCGACGACAAACAACCCGATGCTTAACACTTCAACGCCTAACACTTCGACGCCAAACAGTTCTGTGACTGCCATCGCGTCGAGGGGCGCGGACGCACAGATTGATGCAGAGGTCTTAAACGGCATCGATGTGTTGGAGCGCGACGGCTTCAAACAACTCGCGGGGAAGCGCGTCGGCCTCGTCACCAACCACACCGGGCGCAACCTGAGCGGACGCCAGACGATTGACGTGCTGCGCGAAGCGCCGGGCGTGAAACTGGTCGCGCTCTTCTCGCCTGAGCATGGCATCCGCGGCGTGCTCGATGAAAAAGTGTCCGACTCGACGGACGAAAAGACCGGACTTCCGATCTACTCGCTTTATGGTGAGTCGCGCCGCCCGACGCCGGGGCAGTTAAAAGACATCGACGCGCTCGTCTTCGACATTCAGGACATCGGCGCGCGTTTCTACACGTACATCTCGACGCTCGGCTATGTGATGGAGGAAGCAGCGAAGGCGCGCCTGCCGGTCTTCGTGCTCGACCGCCCGAATCCGATCAACGGCCTCGATGTCGAAGGGCCAATCGCCGACGCCGACAAGCTTTCATTCACCGGCTATCACACGATTCCGGTGCGCCACGGGATGACCATCGGCGAACTCGCGCGATTCTTCAATGACGAGCGGAAGATCAACAGTGACCTGCGCGTCGTCGCGATGCAAGGGTGGCGGCGCGAGATGTGGCTCGACGCGACCGGGCAAGTGTGGGTCAACCCGTCGCCCAACATGCGCAGCTTGATGGAAGCGACGCTCTATCCGGGCATCGGACTGCTTGAGACGACGAACCTTTCGGTCGGGCGCGGCACTGACACGCCGTTCGAAGTGATCGGCGCGCCGTGGCTCGATGGCCGGAAACTGGCGTCGTATCTGAACGCGCGGAGACTTCCCGGCGTCCGTTTCGTCCCCATCCGTTACACGCCGCGCGCCTCCGTCTTCAAGGGGGAAGAGTGTGGCGGCGTCAACGTCATCATCACCGACCGCGCCGCGTTCCGTCCGGTGCGCGCCGGCATTGAAATCGCATCGGCGCTGCGCGGACTGTATCCAGCGGAATGGAAGATCGACGACTACGCGCGGTTGCTGGTTAACGCCGACACACTTGCACGCCTGAAGCGCGGCGATACCGTCGACGCCATCGAGCGCGCGTGGCAACCGCAACTCGAAGAGTTTGTGCGTCAGCGAGCGCGCGCGTTGATGTATAAATAGTTCGTAACGGCTGAACCGACATGATGAGAAAAAATCCATCGCTTAAATTTTGGAGTACCGCGCTTTTCGTTTGCGCTTTGCTGCTTCCGCAAACCGTCACTTTGGCGTGGCACGACACAGGGCACATGGTCATCGCGCAGATCGCTTACAACCGTCTCAGTCCGGCGGCCAAGGCGCGCGTCGATAAACTTTTAGTACCGCCGCCGGATAGGCGCGGCTATGTCTTTTTCTGCGATAAGACCTACGATCCGTTGACCATCGCGACGTGGATGGACGACCTGCGCGTCGACTCGATGCACGCCGATCTCGCTCCGTGGCATTACATCAACTACAAGCCGATTTTCGACGGTATCCCGGCGCGCAACATCGAGCCGGCGCAGGAGAACGTCATGGCGCGCATCGAGTGGTGCGTCGAGACGTTGAAGAAGGGCAGGGATCAGGACACGTTCGCGGCGAACAAGAACAGCGCGGAGGTGCTCGGGTATCTGTACCACCTGGCCGGCGATGTGCATCAGCCGCTGCACGCCGCGACGCGGTATTCATCGAAAAACACTGACGGTGATGAGGGCGGCAATCTGTTCCTGGTGACGATGCCTGAGCCGACGCGCATTAAGAATCTGCACGCCTATTGGGACGCGGCGGGTGGGCTGTTCGACTTTCGTAGCGTCAAGCGCCCGCTCGACGCAAACGGCAGGGCGGAGATACAGCACCTCGCCAAGAGCATCATGGCCGCGCACCCCGCTACATCCAATTCGCAGTGGAAAGATGTCAATCCGAAGACGTGGGTTGAAGAAAGCAACCAACTCGCCCGGCAGGTGGGGTTCGCCGGCATCAGCGACGGCGGCGCGCCTTCGCCGGCTTACGGCAACAGAGCCAAAGAAGTCTCACGCAAGCGCATCGCGCTCGCCGGCTATAGGCTCGCCGAGGTTTTGAACACGATCTACAAATGATGTTGCGCTCGCTAGTAACGTGACCGGGCCACGTCCTCTGACTACTCGCTTCAACTTTTACGCAAGGAGATTCTCATCATGAACGTATCGCCTCGTTGGTCTCTAAATCGAAATCCACAAGATTGGTACGACGACAGTTGGGTGGGAGAGACGAACATTTTTAACACAGAGACACAGAGAGGGCACAGAGGACACAGCATAAGACTGAGCATCCAATGGCTTTCTCTGTGCTCTCTGTGTGACCTCTGTGTCTATGTGTTAAGCCGATGTTCCATTCTCTTATGCTCTGATTTAGTCTCCGAAAGGTCTCGGCAGCATGTCGCGTCGACGAAACCGATTCGCGCCGCCGCGCTGTCGACGCATTTCGCACTAACCTTCGCGGTGTGCGTCGTGGCGGCGCTCGCCGGTGCGATGCCGAACGCGCAGGCGCAAAGCGCGCCGCGGGCCGAGTATCGTGCTTACTGGGTCGATACCTTCAACACGACGCTGAACAACTCCGGAGATGTCATTAAGGTGATCGAGAACGCGAAGGCTTCGA
>JACDEG010000043.1:18879-19770 GCA_013816505.1 Pyrinomonadaceae bacterium
ATGCCAACGCGATCTTCGCGCAGGTGCGGCGTCGCAGCGATGCCTGGTATCTCGACTCGCTTGAGCCGCCGCCGGACTTTACGCCCATCGCCGCCGGCTTCGACCCGTTACAGGACTTGATCGAGCGAGCGCACGACAGTGGCATCGAAGTGCATGCGTTCGTCATTATCGGCGCGGTGTGGAACAAGAACCCGACCTTCGCGCCGTCGGCGACGCTCGGCCCACCGACGAACCCGAACCACGTCTTCAACCTACATGGCGGCTACGACCCGGTGACGCAGCAGATCATTCCGGGGCCGAACAACTGGTTGACGCGGACGCTTCTTCCGGACGGCGCGGGCGGCATCAGTTTTCAGGGGCATCGCGTCGGCAGCGAGTTTTGGATCGACCTCGGCCACCCGGACGCCGCCCGGAACACAACCGACGTGTTGATTAACCTGGTCGCCAACTACGACCTCGACGGCTTACACCTTGACCGCATCCGCTATCCGGAGGTGGTCGTCGCGGGGCAGACACCGGCGACCGGCGCGAACATCGGTTACAACCAGACAAGCGTCGCGCGCTTTCAGCAGCGTTACGGAATTGCGGCCGGGTCGCCGCCGCCCGCGCCGAACGATGCTCTGTGGGTGCAGTGGCGTCGCGATCAGGTGACAAACTTTGTGCGCCGGCTCTATCTCGAAGCAATCACGATCAAGCCGCAGATCAAAGTCTCTGCCGCGCTGATTGCTTTCGGCGGGATCGGATCGACCGAAGCGGCATGGAATTCGGCGGAAGCTTACTGGCGCGTCTATCAAGACTGGCGCGCGTGGACCGAGGAAGGGATTCTCGACATCGCGATTCCGATGAACTACAAGCGCGAGCACGTCGCCGCGCAGGTCGCGCAGTACGACC
>JACDEG010000435.1 GCA_013816505.1 Pyrinomonadaceae bacterium
TGGGGAACTACTTCATCAACGCCAACCTGAACCGAGACGAACCTCTGATCATCGGGATCGTCGCGTTTCTCTCGATAGTGATTTTGGTTTTCAACCTTCTGGTTGACATCGCCTATGGCTTTATTGACCCGCGCATCAGGTACTGAACAGATGAAGGAAGAAGAGAGAGTACCGCACACCGAACAGCCGCGCGTCGCGCCGGGGTTGGCCGAACGCTCCGCCGATTCGGCGCTTTCGCCGCTCGGCACGCCGCCCGCGCCGCCCGTCCGTTCGCGCGAAGGCGATCAGATTCATACCGCGCCGGAGTTCGCGGCTGGCGAAGGCGACGTGCGCGCGGGTGACGCGGGCGGGGAAATCCTCGCCGGCGATTCGTTGTGGCGAGATGCGTGGCGGCGGCTACGGAAGAACAAGCTGGCAGTGATCGGCATGGTGATCGTCAGCTTCATTATTTTAGCCTCATTGATCGGCCCGCCGATCATTCGCGCGACCACCGGCTACACCTACGACTACATCCCGAAAGATGCCGCGCTGATTAAATCGTTCCCGCCGTTCACCGCGCTGGACGGATCATTCGCGTGGTCTCACCCGATGGGCACTGACAACAGCGGGCGCGACATCCTTGCGCGCGTGCTCCTCGGCGGGCGCATCTCGCTGATGGTCGGCATCATCTCGACGTTCGTCTCGTTAATCATCGGCATCACCTATGGGGCGACCGCCGGCTATCTCGGAGGCAAGGTCGATGATGTGATGATGCGCGTTGTCGACGTGCTCTACGCGATCCCGTACATGATGATCGTGATCGTGCTGCTCGCAATGTTCGGCGGGCAGTCGGCGCTCGGCCAGCTGTTTCTATTATTCGTGGCGCTTGGCGCGGTGTCATGGCTGACGATGGCGCGCATCGTGCGCGGGCAGGTCATCTCGCTGAAGAACCAGGAGTTCGTGCTGGCCGCGCGAGCGACGGGCGTCTCGACACCAAAGATCATCTTCCGCCACCTCGTCCCGAACACGCTCGGCCCCGTGATTGTTTACGCGACGCTGACCATCCCGTCGGTGATGCTCCAGGAGTCTTTCCTGTCATTCCTCGGCTTGGGGGTGCAGGCGCCGCTCGCATCGTGGGGCAGCCTCGCGGCGGATGGGATTCATAACATCGCGATCTTCCCGTGGCAATTGATCTTTCCGGGCGTGACGATGGCGCTGACGCTCTTCTCGCTCAACTTCCTCGGCGATGGGCTGCGCGACGCGCTCGACCCGCAGATGCGGAAATTCTAAAAGCCGTGATGAGTGACAAGTGACAAGAGAAAACCCGGTCTTACCTATCACTTGTCACCTATCACTGGTCACTCGAAAAATCTATGAGTAGTCAGAACGGCAACCTTCTTTCAGTTCGAGATTTGCGGACGTACTTCGAGACCGAGGACGGCGTCGTGAAGGCCGTCGACGGGATCACGTTCGATCTGAAACGCGGCGACACGCTCGGCATCGTCGGTGAGTCCGGTTCCGGCAAGTCAGTCACTAATCTTTCGATACTCCGCCTGATTCCGCAGCCGCCGGGCAAGATCGTGTCGGGCGAAATCGTCTTCGACGGCCAGGACATTCTCGATCTGACACCGGACGAGGTGCGACGGATTCGCGGCAGGCGGATCAGCATGATCTTTCAGGACCCGATGACTTCGCTGAATCCGTTCATGCGCATCTCGAAACAGTTGATGGAGATTACGCGGCTGCACCTCGGCCACACGAAAGACCAGGCTTACGCACACGCCGTCAAGATGCTGGAGACGGTCGGCATCCCCGACGCCGCGTCGCGCGTCGATAGCTATCCGCACGAGTTTTCCGGCGGGATGCGGCAGCGTGTGATGATCGCGATGGCACTGGCGTGCGAGCCGGAACTACTCATCGCCGACGAGCCGACGACCGCGCTTGACGTGACGATTCAGGCGCAAATTCTCGAACTGATTAAGCAGTTGAAGCACGACACCGGGACGAGCGTCATCCTCATCACGCACGACCTCGGCGTGGTCGCCGGGATGGCCGATCACATCATCGTGATGTACGCCGGCAAAGTCTTCGAGCAGGCTCCAACCCGCGAGTTGTTCGCGTCTCCGGGCAACCCTTACACACGTGGGTTGCTGCGCTCCGTCCCTGACCCGACTGCCGAACAGGGTGCGCTCTACCAGATTCCGGGACTGCCGCCGGACGTCGCGCACCTGCCGCCGGGCTGCCCGTTCGCGCCGCGCTGCGAGCGTGCCGAAGACCTCTGCCGCCGCGAGTTTCCACCGTTCGTGCAACTCAACGCCGATCATCACTCGCTCTGCCACTTCGCCGGAGAGGTCTACGCGCGGTCGCGTCAGGAGAAAAGCTCGCGACACATCGACGATGCTCCGGCGTCTCAAGAATCGCACGCGCCGGCCACTGGAGAGGCGAGTCGATGAGCGCACAGCAAACAGGTGCGACGACGACCGCCACAACGATGGTCATGCCGCCTCCTCTGTCGCGCGCCGAAGGTGTCGAGCCATTGATCGCGGTGCGCGACTTCAAAGTTCACTTCAGCCTCGGCGGTGGAACCGTCTGGGATAAGCTGACCGGCGGGTCTGCGGTCAAGCGGGTCGTCAAAGCGGTGGACGGCGTGTCGTTCGATATCTTTCCGGGCGAGACACTCGGCCTCGTCGGCGAGTCGGGCTGCGGTAAGTCAACGCTGGGGCGTGCCATTCTCCGTCTGACCGATCCGACGAGTGGACACGTCCTGTTCCGGGGCCGTGACCTCGCCCACCTGTCACCGCGCGAGATGCGCGCCGAGCGCCGGCATCTGCAAATGATTTTTCAAGACCCTTATGCGTCGCTTAACCCACGCATGACTGTCGGCCAGATTATCGGCGAGCCGCTCGACACGTTCCGCATCGCGACGGGGCGAGAACGCGAGGCGCGCGTCCGCGAATTGATGGAGACCGTGGGCCTCAGTCCGCGCTTCGTGAAGCGTTACCCACACGAATTTTCCGGCGGCCAGCGTCAGCGCATCGGAATCGCGCGCGCTCTCACTGCGAACCCGGATTTCATCGTCGCCGACGAGCCGATTTCGGCGCTTGACGTTTCCATTCAGGCGCAGATCATGAATCTGATGGAGAGGCTTCAGCGCGAACGAAATCTGACCTACCTGTTCATCTCACACGACCTGCGCGCGATCCGCCACGTCTCCGACCGCGTCGCGGTGATGTACCTCGGCAAACTGGTCGAGTTGGCCGACGCGAAGACCGTCTATGACGATCCGCTGATGCCGTACACACGCGCGCTGATTTCGGCGGTGCCAGTGCCAGACCCGGAGGTCGAAGCAACTCGTCAGCGGGTCGTGTTGCAGGGCGATGTGCCGTCGCCGATTAACCCGCCGCCGGGTTGTCGCTTCCACACCCGCTGCCCGTATGTGATTCAGGCTTGCAAAGAGCATGTGCCACCGCTGGCCGAGATTAAACCCAATCATTTCGCGGCGTGCATCCGCATCAGCCCCGACCAGCCGGACATTGAAAAGGTCGCGCCGGGTGATGCGCCGGGGCTGAAAAACTCAGGCCGCGTCATCGCACAGTGAAATTGTCACGCGATTAGAACTTTATACTAGTTCGGAAGAAGGACGACATTGCAGATCTTCTCACCTGCGCCTCACCAGATACCTCTTTACCGTTCGGCAGGCGCGGCTGGAATGGGGATGATGGTGGTTTGAAACAGCACTTCCTTTTGCTTTGGCCCGCTGAGTGATCATGCGGTCACGCCCCGGTCTTCGGTAAACTGTTTCTCCTACCGATTGCGCTCCCTATTTTAAGCTTATAGTTTTAATTTCAATTATGGACAACGCTACTGCCCCGCAGCGTGCCGAAATAAACTCGCACAAATATTGCCGCAAGATTGCGATGCAGACGGAACTGCTTCGGCGATAGTAGCTCAATCAAGTGAGACAAGAGAGATGGTAGCGATGAAGGAATGTTCGTAAACAGATCTCGTGCAGCACCTCGGACTTGGAAAATGACAAAGTCTTCCGCACAAAGCGGGCGAGTCAGTCCGTGGCACACGAGTTATTCGCCGCTACAATGAGAGCATGTGATCGTGACTATAACTGACAGCTTACATTCTCTCACCCGATTGAGCCACTACCTGCTTCGGCTACGCGAAGAACTCGACCGACGTTCGCGCGCGACCGTTAATTTGCGCGACTTCGCGGAACGACTCAACGCCGCAGAATTAGATGAAACGTACTCGACCATACTGCGCCACTCGACCGAGTTGCTCGGCGCCGAGCGCGGCTCGCTGCTGCTCTTCGACGAGGGAACGAGCGAGTTGGAGGTCAAGGCCACCGTCGGGCCTCACGCCGAGGACGCGCACGCGGCGCGCATTCCCTTGGGTGAAGGCGTCTCCGGCTCTGTCTTAAGCGAAGGGCGCGCCCTGGTGGTGAAGGACGTGCGTGCCACCGGATGGCACGCTGATAAGACCGGGCGGAGCTACAAGACCGATTCTTTCATCAGCTTCCCGATCATCATCGGCGGGCGGAAGGTCGGCGTCCTCAACGTCACGGACAAAGCGGACGGCGGCGTGTACGACGAATTCGACCTCGACTTGCTGGAGATGATCGCGCCGCAGATGGCGCTCGCGCTCGAACGCACCGAATGGCACCTCAAGGCGACACGTTTCCAACTGCTCTCAATCACCGATCCGCTGACTGGGCTGCGCAACCGGCGTTACCTCGAAGAGCGAATCAAGGAGGAGATCGAAAGGTCGAAGCGTCATCACTTCCCCATCTGTTTCATGATGATCGACATCGACGACTTCAAGCAGTACAACGACCGCAACGGGCACCAGGCGGGCGACCTCGCGCTGGAGATAGCCGCGCAGTGCATCAAGTTCGCGCTACGAACCGAAGACGTGGCGTCGCGCTACGGCGGCGAAGAGTTCAGCGTTCTGCTACCGCAGACCAGCCTCTCGAAGGCGCTCATCATTGCCGAGCGGATTCGCCGGCGCGTCGAGCGGTCGAGATTCCCGGACAGAAATTCGCAACTACTAAACAGCGTCCACGTCAGCATCGGCGTCTCGGAGTTCGGCCCGAACGTCGACACTCCGGTAAGCCTCATCAGCGCCGCCGACCAATCTCTCTACATCGCGAAGCGCCGTGGTAAAAACTGCGTCGACTCGTACACGCCGTCGGCATTATCGAAAATTTAATGGAGTCGCGCACGCCCAAATATAATCTCGGATCGCCGCTAAAAATTCGGAAGCTTAGAAAAATCAGCGCGCCGGGGATTCACCGCCGATGGCGCCGAGGAAGAACCGGTCAATCAAGCGGCTCAGTGCGGTTGAATACGAAGTGTGTAGCTTGCGATTTCTATTTTATCGTCGGGGACGACGGGGACGCGCTCTTCGCGTGGCGCTTCGCGGCCCGAAATGAGCGTCGGATTGCGACCCTTCGCGGTCAGCCAGTAAC
>JACDEG010000436.1 GCA_013816505.1 Pyrinomonadaceae bacterium
ACGCACGGCGTCGGCCTGCACGCCGAGTGGGTTGAAGAAGAACTGGTAAGCGCGGCGTTTGTCGTTGAATGTGTCGAGGATGACGCCGATCCAGTCGTCGTCGAACACCGCGTCACGCTTCGCGACTGTCGCGCGAACCTTCCCCGGTGCGTCGTAGGCACGGAACGCAAGGTAGAGAAACTTCGCGTCGTAGCCGATCATCGCCTCGGTCGGCTGCGACGGCGCGATGTTGTCGCCGGGACGTGTCTGGTAGAAATCCTTAAACACCGGCGCCCGCCGCCACACCTCTTCGTCAAGCAGACCGTCGATCACCGGCGCCGTTTCGAACTGGGCGACGCGCACTGGCGAGGCTTTTTCGGGCGACACGGTGATGATGCCTTTCGCTGTTTTCACCGTCGCCACGTTCGTGGACTTGGCGGTAGTCGCGGCCTCAGGCGTCGCCACGGGTGGCATCATCGTCGGTGCTATCAGCGGCGTGGCGGATGACGCCGGTGCAGGCAGATTGATGACGCGGGCAGGTTGCGTCTGCGCGACGCTGAGTGCTGAAAGTAATGCGCAGAGAATGAAAAATAGTGCGGCTCTCATGAAGTAAGCAGGAAGGCAAAAGTAAGAAGCAGGGAAAGAAGGTCTCTTTATTCAACCCTCTTCTCTGTGTCTTCAGCTCTGCGTCTCTCTCGTTAAAGATGAGTGTCGGCGCCACTCGATCACAGCTTCGACCACTCTTCTATGTCTTGATGCCCATCTTACTCAACTTACAAAGACGTGCGGGCCGACACTTCCGTTAACGCTTCGCGCGCAGAATAATCCGCCCGTCGCCGGTGCGAAGCTTAATCAACTTCCCGCCGCCCCCGACGCGCCAGCGCCGCGTGCGCGCCTCGGAGTCATCCGCTCCTTCCGCCGTGCCGAGTCCGTCGTTGACGACTGATTCGGCATCCGTTTCGATAGTGGCATTAGCATCGGCTGGCATTGCGAGCGAGATTGAGCCGTCGCCGGTTTCGGCATTCAGTTGCCCGAAGCGGCCGTCGAGCGTGATTCGTCCGTCGCCAGTGCGCGCCTCAGCCGTGCCGTCAAAGTCAGAGATGCGAATCTGTCCGTCGCCGGTGTTTATTCGCAACGTCCCGCCCGCGTCTGAGACATCTATCGGCCCGTCGCCGGTGTGCAGGTCGATGTCGCCGCTGACGCCTTCGACGCGAAGGCGGCCATCGCCGGAAGATACTTTCAGCGACGCATTGCGCGGGACATAAATTTCCAACTCGACCGACGCGCCGGAATTGAACGCGACCATGCGGTCATCGCGCTTGACCACTTCGCGACTAAAGTTCTTATCAAACTCGGCACTGATCGTAATCTGCGAATCGTTCTGCGTCGCCTTCAAACGTACGCCGCGCATCTCCTGATCGTCGGCAGCGCGCTTGACGGCGGTGTACGACACCTCCGGCTTGTCCCATGCACGCACCGTGATGGGGCCGTCGAATGTCTCGACGCGCACGCGCGGGACACCGCTGACCGGAAAAGATTTCGTTTCGCGCTCGATGCGGCGCGGCTCGTCACCGGAGCGCCCGCGGGTCACCAAATCTTTGTCGCGCGTGATGACGGTGCGCTGCGCGTCAATCGTGCGGCGGGCCTCGTCGACTGCCTGGCGCGTAATCTCCGCGCTATTGATGTCCCGTTGTGCTTCGCGAACCGCGTGCTGCGCCTCGCGGGCAATGCGTTGCTGCTCCCCTGCCGTTAATCGCGCCGCTCGCTCGATTTCGCGCCGCGATTCGCGCATCGCCTGCTCAACCTCGCGTTGCGTTTCACGTGTCGCCTGCTCGACCTCACGTTGCGCTTCACGTGTCGCCTGCTCAACGTCTCGCTCAAGCTGCTGCTTGTCGACGAGGCCGTCAAAATCACCTCTCGTTTCGGATAAAAGATTTCTTGCCGCGCTCGCCGCGCGACCGTCCGCCGCCCGCTTGATGCTGATCGGGCCATTAACGTTCGACAGCTTGACGCGAGCGCCGCCGCGCCCAATCACGCCGGCCAAATCGCTCCCGACGTATTCGCCGCGCCGCACCGGCAGGCCGAAATCGTTATTGATCGCGCCGTGAACCGTCGAAGCTCGCAACTCGATGTTCGCGTTCGAAGGGACCGTCAGCGTCACGGGGCCGTTGACCGAGGCCAGCGTGATCGGCTTCGCATCGTCGAGGCGGTCGAAGGTCGCTTCGAGTCGGCCGTTAATGACGGAGAGGTTCGTTTCGCCGGTCAGCCCGCGCGCCGTCACCTGCCCGTTGATCGACGAAGCGTGGACGAATCCCGCCGCACCTTCGATGTCGAGAGCGCCGTTGATGATATTGATCTTGTCGAGCCGCACGCCGCGCGGCACGGTCAGCGTGTAATCGACCGACGCCACGTTGTGGTGGCGCTCGCCGTCGTCCCTGTCGCGGCGCATCGACGAGTGTGGATATTCGGTCTTGATGCTGATGCTGTCGGCGTCGGCATCAACTTTGATCTGCGCTTCGTCAAGACGCTCGCGCGTGTCGGCGCGCTTCACGGCATCGACGCGCACCTCTTCACGGTCCCACACCGCGACGCGCACCGCGCCGTTGATGTTCTCCAGACTGACCCGCCCATTCGCCCCCGACAGCGGGTAGGTCTGGTGGAATTCGTCGCGCACCTTTCCACCCGCCTGTGCCTCCACGTCTTCGGGCGAGAACATCCGCGCCCGGCTCGATCCGCCGAGCACCGCGCCGAGCATCGCGACCGCAAGTAATAAAAATCGTTTCTTCATAATCATCGTTCACCTTTACGTTTGAATAATTACCGCAAGTGTCTATCATCGCCGGACATTCTCTTCATCCATCCCCACACTCAAACAGCTTGCGAGCGCGAGAACGGAATTCCGTACTGCTTGATCTTGTTGTTGAGCGTCGTGATTTTCATATTCAACAGCCGCGCCGCCTTTCCCTGGTGACCGCCCGTCAATTCGAGCGCGCGCCCGATCAGATTAATTTCAAAGAATCGAACCTCTTCGTAAAAGTCGATGCCGCGCCGCACGTCGGGAGAGCGATTGATTCCACTGCCATGCTCGGTTATATCGGCGAGCGCGGCGACCAAATTGTTCGCCACTTCTGCAATGCGTCTGAGATCGGCACCGCGCTCTTTCACACGCCCGCTTGATTTGTTACCAAAGCCCGCTTCATTAGTTTCCCGACCGACCTCTAACTGCTTTCGGGTTTCTATTTGAGCACTCATTGAAATTCCTCTCCTGCCGTTCCTTGAAAGATGTTTCCAAAATCCTGGCGGAGTTTGATCCATCGTTGCCAACAATTCGGCTCAACCGGCGCGCGCGAAACAATTGCCACGCGGCTACTCGCACAACTACTGTCCGCGGTGAATCTCGACGCTCCCGTTGACGGTCTTTAATTGGAGTTCACGACCGCCGCCACCGATAGTTCCGTTGAGGCGGCGGCGGCTGAAGCGTCCCTGCACCGTGACCGGAAAGTCTGTGACGATCTCGCCGTTGACCGTCTCGGCGCGAACCTCGGCACCGGCGTTTCCCGGCAGGGTCAAGTCGATGCTGCCGTTGACGGTCTCAAACTCCAGACGGCCCGCCCAGTCCGCGCGCCCCATCGCGGCGGTGATCGACCCGTTGACGGTTTGCGCCCGCGCCGTCCCCGTCGTGGAAACGCGCACGTCGCCGTTGACCGTCCGCACTTCCGCGTCGGCGGCGAGCGATTCGGCCCGCACTCCGCCATTCACTGTCCGCCCGCTGAAGCGCACGCCCGCCGGAACGCGAACCACGAAATCAACTTTGACGTCGTTGTTGTTAACGTTCGAGCGCCCGCCGTCGCCGGGCTCGCAGGTATTCGGTTTGTTCGAGTCGCTACTCGGATACACGGCGCAGAGCGTCACGCCCTCAGCGTGCTCGACGACTTGAATGCGCACCGCGCGTGGGTCGCTGCGGCGACCGCGCTTCTGTGCCGTGACCTCAACTTCACCGCCCGTCGCTGGCTCCGCGCGCACGCTGCCGTTGACGCCTTTGATTTCAATCACGCGACCCGTCGCGAGTGTCCCGCGCCAACGGAAATCTTCCGCTTGCGCTTCGTCTTCGCCGACACCTCCTGCGGCTGTGACCGCCTGACCGTCAGCCCCCCGCGCGGCCGTCTCCGACAGTCTTTGAATGGGGACACACGCCCCGACCAACTGTGCCATCAAAGCGGTCAACACCGTCGCCAAGCCGATTGTTTTAGTTGTTCGCATCTTCCTCATCCTCGCTGATTCTGCTGTGAAATTCGGCGCGTCTTATGTCAATCGCGCGGCTATCCTGCTCGCTGTCCCTTGTTGAATGAACACCGCGGCGAAATGCTTTGTGGCAAATAATTATGTGGACGAATGCTCGACGGAGTTGGAGAAGACACAAGGCACGAAAGAGAGCATCAACAGCTCGCTGGGAGCGCGGGCATCTTGCCTGCCAACGAGCCGCAGACGAGTCGCAACTGTTCGCGCTCTTTGCGCTCATGGCGGGCAGGATGCCCGCGCTCCCGGCTATAGGCAATTACAACCTGCTGTAAGTTCACTGTTTTTTGCGCAGGTAGAGAGTGCCGTTAAAGGACGAGAGGTTGACCTCGGCATCGCCCTGGCCGACGCTGCCGGTGAGGCGGCCAGCGGAGAATCCGGTGAGTGGCGCGGGGCCACCCTGACTTCTGACGGGGAAATCGGTGATGATCTCTCCGTCCATGACCACCCGGGCGTTGACATTGAATGAAGCGTCGCCGGGGAGTTCGAGCGTGACGTTGCCGGAATGAGATTTGAATCTATAGACGCCGCCGCGTGCCAGCGTTCCCGTCATGTGCACGTCGCCGCTGGTGCTCGAAGCGTCGACGCGCGTGTGCGCGACGTCCACCAGAGTGATGCCGCCGCTGGTCGTGCTGACGCTGAAAACGTCGCCGGTCGCAGTGGTGCGCGCGTCGGACGCTTCGATGTCGCCGCCCACCGTGCGCAGACGCACCGGCCCGCCGCTTCCCTTCAGAAAGATGTTGCCGCTGATCGTTACCACGTCGAGGCAACCGGTGACGTTACGCACCTCGATGCCGCCGCCGCCGCTGCGCAGATGCGCCGTCGCGACCTCCGAAACGTCCAAGTCGCCGCTCCCGACTTTCAGGACGACGTTCGCGCCGCGTGGCACGTCCAACTCGATGCCCGCCGAGCCTCCGCACGCACCAGCCGAGACGTTATCCTTTTCATCGTCGGACACAAGCACTTCGACGCGGCCACCCGCTACTGCTTCCGCGCGGTTGGGCGATTCGATTAGTTTCAACTGAAGTTGCCCGGCGTCGGCGGAGCGGGCCCGCACCTCGCGTCGATCCCAGCCGCGCACGATCACGTCGCCCGACGCGACGCACAGCGCCACAGTGACCGTCGGCTCGACCGCGACGCGGCGCTCAATCTTTTCCGAATCATCCTCGGACGCGGAGCTT
>JACDEG010000044.1 GCA_013816505.1 Pyrinomonadaceae bacterium
TCATCACCTTCCCACAGGATGGTGGGGTGGTCTCTTCCGCCGGCTTTGCGGTCACGTGGAACCATGTAACAACCACGCTCGACGGTGATCCACTCAACAGGACGGGTTACGAGGTTATCATTACCAAGGACGTGCCGGACGACCCGAACGGGTTCTCTCGACCCACGTTCGACGTTCACGTTCTACCTTCGGAGACGAGCCTGACAGTTCCCAGCGAGTTTCTTGAGCCCGGTACGAGGTACGAAATCGAGGTGCTGGTACTGGAGGTCAGCGGTAATCAGACCATCACGAGTCTCTTTTTTGAAACCCAATAGCTTGCCGACATCATCTGTTGGGAGGTTCATGATACTGACCGCCGCTCGCCGCTCGGGCGCGGGCGGTGGTCAGTCACCTCAGCGTTTTCGTCGAGCACCGCTGACACGAAAGGATGGTGAATCATGAAAGAAGGTTTTAAGAGGTTCGTCGCTGTCGCGGGCGCTTTGTTCTGCTACGCCTCAGTCGGCACCGCTCAAAGTGAGCCGCAATATCGAGAACTGCCGAACTTCCATCAGATCAACGACCAGCTTTATCGCGGCGCACAGCCGAAGCGCGGCGGAATCCAGCGGCTCGCGCAGCTTGGCGTCAAAACCATTGTCAATTTGCGCGCCCACGATGAGCATTCACAGACGGAAGAACGGGAAGTGCGCGCGGCGGGCTTGCGTTACTTCAATGTGTCTGTCGAGAAAATAACGCTGGTGGCGGCGCTCAAGTCTCTAACGGATTTGCGTTACTTCAATCTACCTGTGAAGAGGTTCGGCAGACCGACAGATGCGCAGGTTGAGCGCGTGTTGTCAATCATCAACGCGCCTGAAAATCAGCCTGTCTTCGTCCACTGCAAGCGCGGCGCTGATCGCACGGGGACAATTATCGCTATCTATCGCATCGAGCATGCCGGCTGGTCGAGCGAGAGGGCGAAGGCAGAGGCTAATCGTTATGGCATGGCGTGGTGGGAGCGAGGAAAGAAAAACTATATCCGCGATTATTACCGGCGCCGGTTGCAGCGCACGACGGCTAGGGTCTTAATGCCAAGCGTGGTTTACTAACACTGCGCCGCCACGAGGCATAGCTCTAACGAAAGAAGGACTACCATGATGCGAAGCAAAGCGAAGCGAACCACGGGTTTGATATTGGGCTGTTCGGTTGCGCTGGCATTTGGCGGGTTCGGGATCAAGGCGGGAGGGCAAGGCACCAAAGCGACCAAAGTGGCTATCCCCGCAGAGCAGGTGATCGCCTCCATTAAAACCGCCATCGCCGCTAAACCCGGCGGTGTGCGGGCGGTGGAAATAGAAAATGAGGGGGGCAAGAGCATCTGTGAAGTGGAGATTCTCGCTTCTGACGGCAAGACTTACGAGGTCGAGGTGGATGTCGCAACAAACACTGTCGTCGAAGTCGAAACGGACGACGATGAGGATGACGACGACCAAGATTAAAATGGTGTTGGAGCAGTCTTTCCGAAGGAGAAATATTTGATAGCCGGGCTTCGATTTTGAAGCTGGCGCTCATCGCTTTAAGTGCCGCTGATCATCCCTCGCCGTTTTCCTTAACGCCTCTCTGCTCAAGCATCAAGAACTTAGTCGGCTTGAAATTCTGTCATCTCTTCGTCGGCGGCGTATTTCAGGTCGCGGTCGCCTGTCACTTCGTCCCAGTCGTAGCCGAGATAGAGTGCGAAGCGGTGCAGCCGCGCTTCCCATTCCTCGCGGTTCGCGCGGTACTCTTCAAATGCCTCTCCTACCTTCGGGTTCGTGCGGATGCCAGCCGCCGTCAACCCGTCCATCGTCACTCGGAAACGGTGCTGCCAGCGACGCGACTCCTCGAAGCGCGATTCGAGGTTCTTTCGCGCATCATGTTCCAGACCGAGCGCATCGACCAACTCCACGAGCATGTGGCGCGCACTAGCGTGGAGTGTGCGCACCTCCGGATGGTCGCGCGTCTCGGCGTAGGCTACAGCGTCAAGGCACGAGCGGATCACGGAACATATCTCCAGCGATAGAAACAGCATCCGCGGCAGGCTCTTATAGACCTCTCGCGGATGGAAAAAGTGAATCACCGGATGCTCAATGTGCGACTCCAACAACCCCTGTAAATCGCGCGCTGCGGCACCGAGCGATGTCTCCATGCTCTGAAATTTGCCCCCAACGAAGTGATGGGCGAGGAAGCCGGCAACGTCCGCGCCCTCCTCGGCTTGATGGTAAAAAGAGCGCGCGACCGCCCGCTTGCGCTCCAGCGCGCCATAGACGGTGATAAGGTAAGTGACGGCGAGCGAGATCAGAGCAAAGCCGGAGGTACATTCGATCAAGGCGACTATTCTCATACCCGTCGCGCGCGGTGTGATGTCGCCGTAACCGACCGTCGTCAGGGTAATGCCGCTGAAGTAGACCGCTTCGATCCACGGCGGACTCGTCGCCTCCGGGTCGACGCTGAATTCAGCGGGCATGCGCGGCAGGTAGATGAGGGCGAAGCCTATCACGAGGGACAGAATAAGAACGGCGACGAGTAGCGGCAGCAACAGCGGGCCGACGACGTTTAAGACCTGATGCCGGCGCTGCCGCGACAGTCGGAACGCGATGGTGCGCATCACGCGCCAGATCGAACGGTTCAGCGAGTCGCTAAGCGGGCCGGGTCGCTTGCGCGCGTGCAGGATCGTCCCATACACCTCATACGCGACGAGCAGCAGCAACATCACGCCGAGCGTCGTGATCAATGACTTACTCATGCGGTAACCTTACACTCACAGCCGGCGGAATTGACAGCGGGTGCGAACCTTGCGTGCATCCTGGCTCTCTTTGCCGGATAGTCGGTCGCAGTCGGCGTTTCGCGGCGAGTATGCGAAACTGTCGTGCATGACTTCACCCTTTCCGCCAACCGTGCTGCCGGAGAGCGACGAGGAACTACTCGCCGAGTGCGATGTCGACACGTTTCGCGCAAGTGGCAAAGGCGGGCAGCACGTCAATACCACCGAGTCGGCGGTGCGTCTGCGTCACCGTCCGACCGGGGTCGTCACCACCTCGCAGGCCGAGCGCAGCCAGCACCGCAACAAGGCGGTCGCGTTGCGAAATTTAAGACGCAAGATAGAGCGTCTGAATTACCGCCCACCGCCCCGCATCCCGACCCGCGCCACACGCTCTTCGAAGCAACGGACGTTACAGGAGAAGGCGGCGCACTCAAAGAAGAAGCAACTCCGCGCCAAGCCCCGCGCCGACGATGATTAGATGGTCATCACGTCGGCACGAAGGGCGGAGTTCAGCCAGGTCCCGACCAGTGATCATAACCGTGTGGTTGACTTGGCTAAAGATTTAACTTACAAGCACTGAGTCCCGTCGTGTGTTTGCGACGGAATGTTTTTTCATCATTGTGGTAGTTGACTGAATAATGGAAGTGATTAGATTGAAGAAAAAAATCAACGTTCTTGAGAGTCCCGGATTTGTCTTGATGCACTTTGCCTGTCTGCTGGTGATCTTTACCGGCGTTAGTTGGGTGGCGTTGCTGACGTGCGTGGGCTTATACGTGGTCCGGATGTTTGGCATTACCGCCGGGTATCATCGCTATTTTTCTCACCGCAGTTATAAAACCAGTCGGGCATTTCAATTCGTTCTGGCATGGCTCGGGGCATCAGCCGCGCAGCAAGGCCCGCTGTGGTGGGCGGCTCACCACCGGCACCATCATAAATACTCGGACACCGAAAACGACGTGCATTCGCCGGTGACTCAAGGGTTCTTTTGGTCGCACATCGGGTGGCTGCTATCCGCCGACCACCGCTCGACGAATTACCAAATGGTTCCCGATCTGACGGTCTACCCTGAGTTGCGTTTCATCAACAAGTTCTATCTGCTGCCCCCGGCTGTGTTGGCGATCCTGTTGTGGGTGGCGGGCACGTTGCTTGAAACTCACTTCGCTGGTCTCGGTACTAACGGGTGGCAGATGGTGATGTGGGGTTTCGTCATCAGCACGGTGGTGCTCTACCACGGCACTTTCACGGTGAATTCACTGGCACACGTGATGGGGCGCCGCCGCTTTGAAACGCGCGACGACAGTCGTAACAGTCTGTTCGTGGCGTTGATTACGCTGGGTGAGGGTTGGCACAATAATCATCATTACTATCCGTCGTCGGAGCGACAGGGTTTCTTTTGGTGGGAAGTGGATGTTTCGCATTACGTCCTGCGTGTGTTGGGCTGGCTGCGGGTTGTGTGGGATGTGAAAGCTCCGCCGGCGCGCGTCTACGGTAAAGATTTCGTGCAGCCGGATTTAGCCTCTCAGCAGTCGACCCGTGCGGCGTGAAAATCTACAGCGATTTCTTCGTATGGGTCGCCGATGCGGAAGCTGCCGATGTCGAGGTTGACGGCCAGCCAATCGGAATTGACCATCTTCAAAATGCGTAGCACTTGCTCGGATGTCTTGATGAAGTCAGCGTGATTTTGCAACCCGATGACGACGCCCTGCCGCGCACCGTAGTCGGCACACTCACGAAGCGGAGCGTTGAACGAATACAGATTGCAACTCAGCTTGACGCGTGCGCTTCGTTTCACTCTGCGGTGTGTGGCTGGCGGGCGCACCGGTGGCTGTCAGGCCGACGCCAAATGGAATGGCCGCCGCTGATTTAAGGAGTGTTCTTCGATCCACCGTTTCACCCCTTCGCTTGATACGCGTCGCGTGGCGACGAGTCTATTTCATCGACGAATAGTCGGTGGCACTCATGAACACGGATTCGACTTTGCTGACGATCTTCCCGCCGGCTTCCGACTCCGTTTTCACCTTCACCCACTCCGGGTCGTTGCGGAATCCGTCCCAACTCTTTTTCGCAGCCTCGCGGCTCGGATGCGCGAGAATGTAGACCAGAGTGTTCTGCGCGAGCGGTGCGTCGTCGGGCACCCAGTACCCGACGTTCGTCATGCCGTGCTTCTTGAACAACTTCGTCGTGTGGTTGCGGAAACGACTGTGGAGCGCCTCCAGCTTGCCTTCGTGGGTGGTGTAGGTGCGCATCTCGAACATGCGTGCCGCTCCCGCCGCAGACGTCGCGACATCTTCGCTCGCATCTCGCCGCGCGCCGAGGACATAGCCCGATGTGAACACCAGGGCGGTTAATACGAAAATGATTATTCTTCTCTGGAACATGCTTCGATCCTGCTTTCTGTCAACGGATTGTGCGAACATTGATGAGGCCGTTTATAACCGGACTGACGTAGACATGCAATTACATGTGTTCGAATTTGCCATCCGGTGACTTCAGGGGAACGATCATCGTTCTCAGAATAGCTCGTGTTGTCAATCGACCAGAGAAGATTTACCACCTAAACACAAAGGGCACAAAGAATGGACCAGCCTTTGTGCCTTTGTAGTAACTGAACAGTGACAGGTGACTGGTAAAGAGTGACAAGATGAAGTACTGGGATAGGAACTGTGCGGCAATCTGCTGTGTGACGAATGAGGAAGGCCCTCTGGTTCAAAAAGAATTCTGCCTGCCGCATGATGGTTGTTTTCCCTGTCTGTCACCTGTCACTATTCACCTGTCACTGTTGAGTAGTTAATCTTTCATCAGGGTATTGCCGGTTTCGATGTGTACCTTGACTCAACTTTATGAACATTCTTTCGCTCGAAAACGTCAGCAGGAATTACGGTTTCAAGCCACTCTTCGAGGGCGTGACCATCGGACTCGAAGTCAACGAGAAGATCGGCATCATCGGGGCCAACGGTTCCGGGAAAACGACGCTGCTGCGCATCATTGCCGGAGAAGAGCCGCCTGACGCCGGGCGGGTCGTCCGCGCCGACGGTAAGGTGCTGGCCTTTTTACCCCAGAACCCGCCGTATCGAGAGAACGCGACCGTGCTCGAAACGATTTTCGCCGCCAGCGGCGGTGTGATGAAGTTGGTGCGTGATTACGAAGCAGCCTGCCACGACTTAGCCCTCGCCGGCGGTGCAAACGAGCAACTTCTCAACACGGTCGCCGAGCTGGCGCATCAGCTTGAAGCCTCCGGCGGATGGGACCTTGAGACGGATGCCCGCGTCGTGCTCAGCAAGCTCGGCATCGATGACACCGGCGCGTTGATGAGCACGCTATCGGGCGGGCAGCGCAAGCGCGTCGCGCTCGCTCATGCGTTGATCGAGCGGCCCGACGTGTTGATCCTCGACGAGCCGACTAACCACCTCGACGCCGACACGGTGAGTTGGCTTGAATCTTACCTCGCGCGGTACCGCGGGACACTGCTGCTGGTGACGCATGACCGTTACTTTCTCGACCGCGTGACGACGCGCATCATTGAAATAGATCGCGGTGCGGTGCAGAGCTTCGACGGAAATTACCCTTTCTATCTTGAGCAGAAAGAGGCTCAGGAAACACAGCGCGCCGCCGAGGGGCAGAAGCGCAAGATGCTGATCCGGCATGAACTGGCGTGGCTGCGGCGCGGCGCGAAGGCGCGCACACGTAAATCGAAAGCGCGCGTCGACGCGGCGCAGGCGCTCATCGCAACGCCCGTCGAATCGGCCACAAGCGAACTCGACATCGCTGTCGGCTCGCGCCGTCTGGGGACGAAGGTCGTCGAGATGCACGACGTTTCAAAGTCCTATGACAATCGAAAACTGATCGACCGTTTCACTTATCTGCTGAAGCGCAACGACCGCATCGGAATCATCGGGCCGAACGGCGCGGGCAAGACAACGCTGCTTGAAATTATCACCGGGCGCGTCGAACCGGACGGCGGCCGTGTCGAGACAGGGCAGACAGTCGTCATCGGTTACTACGATCAAGAGAGCCGCGCGCTGAATGACGAACAGCGCGTCATCGATTACATCCGCGAAGTGGCCGAGCACGTGCAGACCGTCGACGGCACGTTGATCACAGCCGGCCAGATGCTCGAAAAGTTTCTGTTCCCACCCGCCGCCCAATACGCGCTGGTCGGAAAACTTTCCGGCGGCGAGCGGCGGCGACTGTATCTGCTGCGCATGCTGATGAGCGCGCCAAACGTGCTGCTGCTTGACGAGCCAACGAACGACCTCGACATCCCGACGTTGATGGCGCTCGAAGACTATCTCGATGACTTCGCCGGGGCTTTGATCGTCGTCAGCCACGACCGCTACTTCCTCGACCGCACGATCAATTACATCTTCCGGTTCGAGGGCGACGGGCGGGTGCGTGAATACCCCGGAGACTACAGCGCCTATCTCGAATTTCGTGAGCGTGAAGAGGCCGCGGGCACAGCCAAGGCGCGCGCCGAAGGCGTGAGTCATCAACCGCCGTCAATCGCCCGCGGCGAGCACGCGAAGCCCCGCAAAATGTCGTTCAAAGAGAAGCGGGAGCTTGAGACCCTTGAAGCGCAGGTTGCCGCTGCTGAATCAAGGCAGGCCGAGATCGAAGCACAGCTGAGCGTCCACTCAAGCGATGCCGCTAAAGTCCATATGCTGTTCATCGAGCAAAGACAGCTGCGGCAATGCCTGGATGTCGATCTGGAGAGATGGGCTGAGCTGGCTGAGAAGGCCGAGTAGGTTGACACGGCGTGACCATCAAGTGTGAGCGGAACGGAGAATCGGACGGCTCGTCGACCGACGCCAGATGTCAAGAGTCTGTTATTCAAATCAACGGGAGAGTAAGATACAACCCCACGATCATATCAAGGGGTCGTATATTCGTAGGTCTGAAGCCAAGCAAACCTCATGCTGATGAAACCCCGACGCCCAGTTCTGTATAGTTACGCTGTCGCAGTTTTGACTGTCTCGGTCGCCACTGCGCTGAAGTTGCTGCTCGCCCCCGCCATCGACAATGAAAGTCCGTTCCTGATCTATTTCGCGGCGGTGATGTTGACGGCGTGGCGCGGCGGCTTGCTGCCGGGACTGCTCGCCACCTTGCTGGCGGCCGCCATCTCCGACTATCTATTTCTCACTCCAACTTACACACTTCTGGGCCACGATACGGGGCAAGATTTGCGGCTGCTGCTGTTCGTCGCCGAAGGCACTTTAATCAGTGTCCTGAGCGTTGCGCTCTGCTCCGACCGGCGGAGTGAATCGCACACGCCGCTTATTTTGCGTTGCGGCGTGGCCGTGATGTCGGTCGCGGCGGTGTTCGGCCTCAAACTTTTGCTCGACCCGTTAATCACCGCCGAGAGTCCTTTCCTACTCTTCTTCTCCATCGTGATTTTCAGCGTGTGGTATGGCGGTTTGGTGCCGGGACTGCTGGCCGTTCTCGTCTCTGCCGTTTTATGTGACTACTTCTTTTTGTCGCCGACTCACTCACTGCTGTCGAAAGATTTCGGACAGAATCTGCGCCTCGGCATCTTTGTCTGTGAAGGGACACTTATCACCGTGCTCGGTTGGGAAGCGCGTAAGTCGGCCATGCGCGAGCGTGATGTGCTGTTTTCTCTGTCGCCCAACATGGTCGGGAAAATCAATCACGACGGATACTTTGAACATGTGAATCCGGCTTTTGCCCGGCTGCTCGGCTTCACCGAAAAAGAGTTGATGGCGCAGCCGCTCGGTGAATTCGTCCATGCGGACGACCGTAGTAAATATACCGCCGAGATAAGTAAGCTTCGCGATGGCATGCCGGTCTCGAACTTCGAGATTCGTCTGCTCGGCCCTGACAGTTCGAACAGGTGGTTTTCGTGGAGCGTCGCGCGGGTCGAAGAAGGCGATTCGCTGTATGCGGTGGCCCAGGATTTAACCGTGCAGAAGGAATCGGAGGAATATTTGCGCGCGAGCGAGCGGCGCTACCGTAATCTCGTCGAGTCAGTCCCCGCCATTGTCTACGAAGCCAACGCCCAACCGCCGTACAGTCCCATCTATGTCAGCCCGAATATCGAGTCGCTCGGCTATCAGCTCGCTGACTGGTACAACGCCACCGATTTGTGGCTCAACCTGATCCATCCTGATGACCGTGAGCGCGTCGCGCAGGCGACTGAGGAAGCGAAGCGATTACAACACGAAACTGATTACGAGTATCGAGTCATTACGAGCAACGGCGCGGAACGCTGGATTCATGATCGCGGGCGGTTCGTCTTCGACGCTGACAGCCATCCGGTGCGCTGGCAGGGCGTGTTGGTTGACATCACGGAGCAAAAGCTGGCTGAGGAGAAGCTGAGCAATGCCGTCTCGCTCCTTAAGACAACGCTCGACTCGACCGATGATGGCATCCTGGTCGTTGACACGCGGGGAAAGGTTACCCTCTTCAATGACAAGTTCGCCAAGATGTGGCGCATCCCTGCGGACGTGATCGAGAAGCGCGAGGACGAACTGCTGATCAAGGTGGTACTCGACCAGTTAAAGGAGCCTGAAGAGTTTTTGCGCCGCATTGAAGAGCTTTACGCAAACCTCCAGAAAGTGAGTTTGGACATCCTTGAATTTAAAGACGGCAGGGTTTACGAACGATACGGCCAACCGCAGACGCTGGACGGACAGACGGTCGGGCACGTCTGGAATTTTCGCGACGTGACGGAACGCGAGCGTGCCGAAGCAGCGCTGCGCCACAGCGAACGCCACTACCGTTCGCTGATCGAAAACTCCTCCGACGTGATCACGGTGCTCGACGCCGACGGACTCATTCTTTACCAAAGTCCCTCGATCCGGCACTGGCGCGGGTTCGAGCCGTCCGAACTCATCAGCCGACAGGTGCGCGACTTCGTCCACGCCGACGACCTGCCTGCAATCGAAGAAGGCCTTGCGTGCAAGCTCTCACAGCCGGGGGTACCAATCAAATTCGAGTGCCGGATGCGCCACAAAGACGGTTCATGGCGTCACGTCGAGGGCACCAGTGTCAACCTGCTTACTGACCCGGCAATCGGCGGCATCATCATCAACACACGGGATACAACTGAGCGCAAGCAGATGGAGGCGGCGTTGCGCGAAAGCGAAGAGCGACTGCGCCAGGCGCTGAGGATGGAAGCAGCGGGGCAACTCGCGGGCGGCATCGCGCACGACTTCAACAATATCCTCACCGTGATTAACGGCTACAGCGAACTGTTACTTCATCGCCCCGTGATCGACGAACGCGCGCGAGAAAAGGTCAGCCAGATACACAAAGCGGGTGTGCGCGCGGCGGCCCTCACGCGCCAGCTACTCGCCTTCAGCCGCAAGCAGATGCTTCAGCCGAAACTGCTCGACATCAACGCCCTGGTCAGTGATTTGCACACACTACTGCAGCGCTTGATCGGCGAGCACATCAGGGTCTCGCTGGCGCTCGACGCTTCCGCCGGATTAATCAAAGCCGATCCCGGACAGATCGAGCAGGTCATCATCAACCTCGCGATCAACGCCCGCGACGCGATGCCGGAGGGCGGCGCGTTGACGATAGAAACGGGCAATGTCGTTTTCGACGAGGCTTCCGCTGATGATGAAGAAGCCGTACCGCCCGGCGAGTACGTGACGCTCGTCGTCAGTGACACGGGCGTGGGTATGACAGCCGAGGTCAAAGGGCTCGCCTTCGAGCCTTTCTTCACGACGAAGGAGCATGGCAAAGGGACCGGCCTCGGACTCTCGACCGTCTACGGCATCGTCACACAGTCAGGTGGCAACATCCGTGTTGAGAGCGAGCAAGACGTCGGCACGACTTTAAGAATCTACCTGCCGCGTGTCGACGAACCTTTCGTGCCGACCGCGACGCCACCGCCGCCGCACGCCGCGCCGCGCGGCGCAGAAACCATCCTACTCGTCGAAGACGAACAGGAGGTGCGGGTCATGGCCCGCGAAATACTTGAGGCGAGCGGATACCGCGTGATTGTCGCGGGCCACGGCGAAGAGGCGCTTGAAGTGTCGGAAAAGCATAGGGGGACGATTCACCTGCTGGTCACCGATATCGTTATGCCGCGGATGGGCGGGCGACTGCTGGCCGAACGCCTGCTCGCCGCCAGGCCTGGACTAAAGGTGCTCTACATCTCAGGCTACACCGATGACATGATCGTGCGCCGCGATGTGCAGGACGCCGACATCGCTTACCTCCCAAAGCCATTCACGCCCGGCGATTTGAAGACGAAAGTGCGTGATGTGATGGATGCCAAATGACCCCAGACCCCGTGAACCGCGAATCCCGTGGACCGCAACTCTGTGAGCCGTGAAGGCGTGAGCTATCGCGCTTGCCCGCCGTTCGCGCAAGTCGTTAATAGCGATGCTCTGCCTCGTCGTTTGCGTCGGCAGCGACTTCCACGACCAGACTTCGCAGATCGACCGGCTTCGCATTACCGTCCTCCACGTCGCTCTCCGCGAAACGACAAGAATCGGATAACCGTGGCAGTAAAAGAAGAGACAGGGAACGCCCTTCTTGGTATAGTAACCGCTCACCCGACCAACCAGCCTACCTAAGAAACGAAATATGAGAGTCCATGAAAGGACTATGGACCTGTGATGGGCAAGTCTGTTAACGAGCTGCACCATTTATTCGATGGATTGTCCGACCTGAAGGCACGAGCTGCGACCAGCAAAGAGGTGACGACGCGCAGGAAGCTAAAGAACAAGATTGTTAATGGCGCGAATGAGTTCTTGTCTTTAACAATGGACTTTTCGCCGGATGCACCACCTGGAAGCAGCCAGCAGGTTGTCGAGCAGAAGTTGGCAGAGCGGAGAAAGATACAAAGGAAAGCTGTGGAATTACGCGAATGGGCGCTTCACAATCTTTGAGAGCAGTTGCTACTGCGCTATCGAAAGAAGAAAGGGTGCTTCTATGAAATTGAAGATGATGGTCGTGTTGCTTTTCATGATCGCGTTCGGTCTCCAGATGATTTTGACTGAAAACATCGTCTGGAGTCAGGACGGCGCAACCGGAGCGGCCGCCCGCTCTAACAGCCAATCCCGTGAGGATAGATTCCGTCCTCGCGGCGTGATCGAAGACGAAGAGCCGCTTGGCTCTGATGACCTCCAAAGTCGGAGGGACGGTGTTGGCAACATGGAGCTGGCCGCGGCCGAAGCGCCGACCGGCTTTGACAATTTAACGAACGGCTTCAATCAGCAGGGGCCACCTTTCGACACCATCAATGAAGACACTGTCGTGGCGCTCCGCTCGTTCAACGATAATCGGTTCATCTTCGAGGAGGTTGAAACCGTAAGGGACGGACTCGGTCCCACCTATAACGCGCAGAGTTGTCGGGAGTGCCATCAGAACGTGGCGACGGGAGGCGCCAGCCAGGTCGCCGAGCACCGCACCGGGCGCGTAGATAATGGTGTGTTCTTTGAATCTCTGGGCGGTTCGCTTGTTCAATCGCGAGCGACTCACCCCGACATCGTGGAGCGGGTCGTTTTCGAGGACGACATTCGGACTTTCCGCATCTCGACTAACACACTTGGCAATGGCTTTGTAGAATCCATCGCCAATAGCACGCTCATTGCTATCCGTGACGAACAGTCGCCGAACATCCGCGGCACTGCCCTCACCGTCCCCGTACTCGAAGCCAATGGTCAAGCGCGCATCGGGCGTTTCGGGTGGAAGAGTCAACACGCTAGTCTCGAATCGTTTTCCGCCGATGCATACCTTAACGAAATGGGCATCACCACTCCTCTGTTTCCGGATGAGAACACGTCGGGTGGCCGCGATGTGAGCCGGTATGATCCAGTTCCCGACCCCGAAGACGACGGTGTAGATATTGTGGCATTCGCCAACTTCATGCGCTCCACGAAGGCCCCTTCGCGCGGACCTATAAACTCGAACGTGCGGGCAGGCGAACTACTATTTACCCTGGTAGGGTGCGCACTTTGCCACACTCCCTCGATCACGACGGCGCCTCCGGGAACGAGCATCAACGGCGGCGCGTTCACCGTCCCGAATGCTCTCGGTAACAAGACCATCCACCCGTACAGCGACTTCCTGTTACACGACATCGGGACGGGCGACGGCATCCCCTTCTTACCGACGCCCGAATTTGCCTTCACGGCTAATCAGATTCGCACGGCTCCGCTGTGGGCACTCAGAACTCGTAACCGCCTGATGCACGATGGCCTGTCATTCACCAAACAGGAAGCCATCCGGCGTCATGCCGGGCAGGCCGCGGGCGTGACGAACAGATACAATGCGTTGTCTAACACGGAGAGAAATCTAATCCTGGCCTTCCTCGATTCGCTCTGATGCCGGAGCTGAAGCAGGACATTTTTTCGGAGGCTCGTCAGGAAGTTGCCGGGCGAGCCTCTGATTATTGGTCGGGTTTATGTTGCCGGGTTTAGTTCGACGCAGATTGAAAGGAAAACATCGAAATAAGTAACTCCGCTGTTCCCTTATCTCCTTCCGGACGTAAGTTTCCCGGTCAGGTAGGTGCAGCCACGGCGACGACTATGGCCGCCGGAGGCATCAGCTTGGAACTGCAACTCGGCTGTGCCAGCTCAAGACCAAAAAGTCTACGGGAACACCGGAACTCTGGACGACGAGCGTTGGCTTAACGTGGTTTCGACCCGCCGGCGCACGCGGCTATGCAACGCGCTCCCGCCAGTGTTAGTTTCAAGACCTTGTGACCACTCCGCCCGCTAAAGCAGGGCGACTTCTCGTGCAACGCACGTCGCATCCGACCACGTTAGCGCACGAAGGCGCAGTCCGCGCCCTAGGATAAGTTGAGCAGATACATGATCACGCGACGCAGACAATCCACAACTCTGACACTCATGCCAGCGTTGGCTCAGCGTCTTCGGTGTGTGCGCTCCACAGAGACAGGTCTGCGATGTGCCGCGAGGATCAACCTTCACCAACTGCCGACCAGCGTTCTCAGCTTTGTCGGCCAGCGTTTCGATGAATCTTCCCCATCCGGCATCATTGACACTGTTGGCAAGCATGCCACTTGCCAATCCTTTAATATTCGAATCCTCGACCGCGATCAAACCAAACATCAACACCAGCCAGGATGCCAACTTGTGATGAAAGTCCGCGCGTTGGTTTCTGACGTGAGCGTGCGCTCTTTGCAGTTCACATACAGCTTGGCGCCTACGGTGGCTGCCGCGCTTGCGACGTGCCACCTTGCGTTGCGCTCTGCGCAGCTTGGCTTGTGCATGCCCAAAGTGACGCGGGTTTTCAACCTCTGTGCCGTCCGACAAGGTAGCGAACTCTTTGAGGCCAACGTCCACGCCAACGCTTGCAGCCGATGGTGGCAACAACTTTGGTTCACACTCGACAGAAAAGCAAACGTACCAACGCCCCTGTTCCCGCTTCACCGTGACGATCTTGATGTTTCCTTCAATCGCACGGTGCAGTTTGACCTTCACCTGTCCGATGCCTTGCAAGCGGAGTTTTTCGTTGTCAAGCAAACGGCAGCCGTCGCCGTAAGAAGGGAACGTCAAGGAGTCGAAACGAGTGTGCGACTTGAAGCGGGGGAATCCGGCACGCTCGCCACGCTTCACGCGAGCGAAAAAAGTCTTGAACGTCTGATCAACTCTGCGAAGCACGTCTTGACACGCGGAGAAGTTGGCAAGGCTCAAATCGCCGTTCGCGCGAATCTCTTTCAACTGATTCGCCTGCATGTAGTAATTGACGCTTTCACGGTTAATGCACCACGCATCGCGCCTCTCCTGGACGCCAGCGTTGTACAGACGACACGCCTCGCCAAGTTGATGATTCATCGCCTCAACTTGGTCGCGTGTCGGATAGAGTCGGTACTTGAAAGTCTTTCTCAATATGTCGTCAACCAATACCGGCTTGCGATACTTGGGGCAAAAGACGATTGCGTACTTGAGCGAGTAAATCGCTCCGGCATTCTTTCTGTATCGCGTATCAACCACGATGCCGATACAATCACGGTGTTAGATATTTTGCAAGCATCTAACACGCCAATCTGGGGTGTTGGGAGAGTTGAGACGGCAGCTTGAATGCGTTGCCTAAATGGACGGGCATTCCCTGTTTGCTAAAACAAACAGTCCCCTGCCCGAATCTTTATGGACTCGGCAGAGAAAAAGGACATCGCAACGATTTGGAACCTGGGCGGGTTGACGTGGCGCGAGATGGGCCGGCGCCTTTGGTGTGAGGTTTACGACAGTGACCTGTTCACACGCGCGGCGGCGTTGTCTTACTATTTTCTGCTCGCGCTGTTTCCGCTGCTGCTCTTTATGATGGCGATGCTTGGCTACTTCGCGAACGCGGGAACCGAGTTGCGCCAGAGTCTTCTCAACTACCTCGGTCGCGTCGCGCCCCGCTCGGCTTCAGAACTGATTTACACAACCATCAATGAGATCAACAAAGACGCCGACGGCGGGAAGCTTTCGTTTGGATTGCTGGCGGCACTGTGGTTTGCGTCCTACGGGATAGGAGCGATTAGCGAAACACTGAACGCTGCTTATGGCATCAGGGAAAGACGCCCGTGGTGGAAAGTCCGTCTCTTGTCAGTCGGCCTGACCATCGCGCTCGCGCTGCTCATTATCTCTGCTCTATCACTCATGCTGTACGGCGGCGTGATTGGCGAAGGATTAGCGAATCGCTTCGGATGGGGCGACGCCTTCATGGTCGCGTGGAGCGTTGTGCAATGGCCGATTGTACTCGCGTTCGTACTATTCAGCTTCGCCTTGATTTATTACTTCGCGCCGAATCGCGAATACAAACAGTGGTACTGGGTTAGTCCCGGCTCGGTGGTAGGCGTCGCCCTCTGGCTATTCGTCTCGTTCTGCTTTCGCATCTACTTGAGCTACTTCAACAGCTACAGCGTGACGTACGGTTCGCTCGGCGCGGTCATCATTCTGATGCTGTGGTTCTATCTGACCGGCGCGGCGTTCCTGATCGGTGGCAAAGTCAATGCCGAAATCGAGAACGCGGCGGCAGAGGCCGGCGCGCCCACTGCCGCACTGCACGGCGAAGAGAGTCCTGGAGAAGGGGTGAAGGATGAGAGACTCTTAAGGGATGAAGGATGAAGGATGAGGGATCAAGCCAGGAATACAGAACACGGAGCACCGAAGATCAGGGGCGGCTTGTTTCCTGCTGTGAACTGTGTGCTGCATTCTGTCTTCTGATTTTCATTCATCCCTCATCCCTCCGCCCTCATCCCTTCTCTGCTCCGCTCTGCCGGTTTTGAGGTACGTTTCGAGCCAGCGGTTGACGCGCTCCTGCTGTTCGGGCGTCGTGTTGTGCCCGGTCTCAAGGGCGAGCATCAACTGCTTCGGGGCGTTGATAACGTTGTAAGCCGAGTACATCGAAGTCGGGGGGCACACCTCGTCGTTGTAGCCCCACGAATAGAGGCCGGGAACTTTGAGGCGGCGTGCGAAGTTGACGACATCGTAGTAATGCGACGTTTCGATTTTTTCTTTCGTGCGGTGTGAATTGCCCCCGGCGATGCGGAACATGTGCGGCCAGCCGCCCGCGCGATTCCGCAGGTAGCCGGTCATGTCAGAGAGCGCTGGGTAGAAGGCCGCGAGCGCTTTGACACGTGGGTCGAGGGCCGCCGTAACGATTGTCAGCGCGCCACCCTGACTGCCCCCGGTGACGGCCAGATTCGTGCCGTCGTACTTCGGCAGGGTCGTCAGAAAATCGTTGGCGCGCACGCACCCGAGGTAGACGCGCCGGTAGTAATACCGCTCTCGGTTGTCGAGATTAAAGGTCGCATAGCCGGCGAGCGCGGCTGACGCGAGCGCCGTGTACAAGAGTGGGTCTTGCGTGACCGGGATGCCGTGAATGCCGATTTGGAAAGTGATGATGCCCTTCTCCGCCAAGTCGATCAAACCGCGATACGGGCGTACCCCGGCCCCCGGCACGCTGAGCACAGCCGGGTACTTGCCATCAACTTTCGGCTCGCACAGGATGCCGTAAAGCCGGCTGGTATTGTTGGCGTTGTTAATGTCGGTGCCGACCGATTGCAGACTGACGTGGTAGACATTGACTGTCGGCGTGCTGTAGTCGGGTAGCAGTGTCTGCTTCGCGTCGGGCGGCAGTTTGGCGAGCGCCTCTTTGCCAGCGCTCCAGAAAGCGTCGAAGTCCGCGGGGTTCTCAGTCGTCGGCGAAATCGCTTCGGGCTTGAAGCCGGCCGTCGCTAACCCACGATAAGTTTTCCCGTCCACCGCGACCGTCGCCACGCAGCGCAGGAATCCCGGTTCGCTCATCGTGCCAGCGTCGACGGTGATGCCCTCGGCATCGAGCGTCGCTGTTTGCTCAATTGTCGGCGGCATCAACTCAGGGCCGACGCTGTAGCGCACCCGAACGCCCTTTAACACGTGCCCATCGCGGACCGCGGTAATCCTGAACTTAACGGGGTCGCCCGGTTGATATGTCCAGTCGTCGCGGTTCGTCGAGACGCGCACCTGCACCTGCCCGACGCGCTCCTGCGCAGAGACGGAACGCTCCACCGTGAATGTCACCGACGCGCTTTGCGCCGCAACGCACAGCACCACGGCAACCGCGAAGCATAGTCTTCGCTTATGACAGAATAATTTGAATCGCAATATGTTTCCTTTCGTCTTACCGGTTAACTGGCTAAATTCTCAAATGTGACAGGTGACAGGTAACAAGATGATTGCGGATTTCAGATTGCGGAATGCGGATGAGAAAACCATGTCGCGATTCTTGTGTTTGCTTCTTCCATTCCGCATTCCGCAACCGCTTGGTGCTGTCCTGTCACCTGTCACGATTTACCTGTCACTTGACCTTTCACTTTTGCCTCCATCTCTCCAGCCACTCCCCGGCCACGCGCCCGACTTCCGCCGCTGACTCCAACGCCTCGACTTCACGCCACAAGGTAAGAAAAGCGTCGCGAACATCCCTTTCCGAAGTAAACGAGACATATTCAAAGCGACGGACGTAGACGCGGCGTAGTTCGCCGTCGAGTCTCAGCGTGAATGCCCCGCCGTACACTTCCACGGCTACGTTTCCACCTTCGGGTAGTGTGTCGAAGTCGGGAATTTCGTGCGAACGTTTCGATTCCATGATGCTCGGTGCGCCGGCGAAGCGGGGCGCTACTAAAACGTCGTAGACCCAGACCGCGTTGCGCGCGGCGACATTGATGGGCAGGTTTTTACTCATATTAGTGTTGTCATTATACCGCCAGTGGCGGTAACGGGAAGTGGTGCGAAGGGTGAATTGAATATCCGCCGCATTGTTCCTCGACGCGGCATTAACCTGTCAACGATGTTAGCGCCGCCCCTTGGAAATCGTTTTCATGACTACGGCGTCCGAAGACCCCAGCTTCTCCCGCTCTTGTCACCAGCACTGACACCACAGGCGACATTCCCGGACAACTTTACTGACCCCCTCACAACACATCCCGCGTGCTCCCTTTTTGCGCTAAATCAAATGATGAAGGATTGGCGCGCATGCTGCCCATCAAGATGTTCCGCGTGGCGGCTTGACTTGAAAAGCTTGCTCGCCGAATCTTCATCGTCAGCAGAGACCGAAGCGCGTCGCACAACCCTCTGGCGAAGAGTGGGATTTGTGCGCGTCGCACGGCGGGCGGCGCCAAACGCTCAAGCTTGTCAACGACCTGTCATCACTAACTGAGAACCATTCGAACAAGAGGAGAACAGTAATGAACGACCCCATTCGTATTCTCGGAATCGCCGGCAGCCTTCGCCGCGAATCGTACAACCGCGCTGCTTTACGAGCGGCAAAACAGTTTGTGCCCGAAGGCGCGACACTCGAAATCTTCGAGCTTGATGGCATTCCCATCTACAATCAGGATGACGAGCAGCAGTTGCCGCCCAAAGTCGCGGAGTTAAAGCAGCTGATTCGTAAAGCGGACGCGATTCTGATCGTGACGCCAGAATATAACTACTCGGTTCCGGGGGTGTTGAAGAACGCCATTGACTGGGCGTCGCGTCCCTACGGAGATAATTCATGGGACGGCAAACCAGCGGCGATCATGGGTGCTTCAGTCGGGGAGCTCGGTACGGCACGGGCGCAATATGATCTGCGAAAGATGTTCGTCTACCTGAATGTGTTCGCCCTCAATCAGCCTGAAGTAATGATCGGCAACGCCGCCAAGCGGTTCGATGCGGAAGGAAATTTAACCGACGAGACGACGAAAGATTTCATCCGCAAGCAACTCCAGAGTCTGGTCGCGTGGACTCGGAGGCTCCAGCAACCGCAAGGGGCGTAAAGAGAGCCGGAGTCGGGGCATCAACGCAAGAGAGTAGGTCAGGACGGTTACCTCGAACTCCGCGTGACGCAAGACTGACAATCATCATCGCCCGTTGGTGCGCGTCCCAAATGCCATTCCGGTTCAATCCGATCAACCGAAATCAAACGGCGAATGTTCGCGCAAGCATTTGCTGTTGCCCATACTTCAACTGAAAGAGGAGCGATGAACGCAACAGTAGTACGACTCGAACGAAACGAACGAGCGAGTACGCCTGCCGTGCGCGCCCTCGCTGACCAAGCCTTTTCGCGCGCCGCCGGTGCGCCTCTGATCGAAGGCAATTATGTTCGACTGCTCAAAGACGCGCGCGAGAATTATCCGGCGTGGCTCGATGCGATTGCCAAGGCGCGGCAGCACATTCACTTCGAAAGCTACATCATTCACGAAGATGATACTGGACGCGAGTTCGCCGACGCGCTGATTGCGAAGGCGCGTGCGGGTGTGCGCGTGCGGCTGATTTACGATTGGATGGGCGGCCTCGGTAAGACTTCGCGCCGGTTTTGGAACCAGTTGCGCGCCGGCGGCGTCGAAGTCAGATGCTATAATCCGCCGCGTCTCGATAGCCCGCTCGGTTGGATCAGTCGTGACCACCGCAAGATGATTGCGGTTGATGGACGCGTCGGTTTCATCACCGGCCTATGCGTAGGGCGCATGTGGGTCGGCGAACCGAGTAAGAGGATTGACCCGTGGCGCGACACCGGCGTCGAGGTGCGCGGCCCGGCTGTCGCC